>JAQUMH010000027.1 GCA_028718185.1 Elusimicrobiota bacterium | reverse complement strand
GGAGTCCATTCAGAGCGTGGGTATTTATCCATCAGCTTCATCCCTGTGCCGTAGTTCCCTTATCATCTATAATACGTGCCTTTGTTACGATTCCATCATCAGTTTTCTGAGTCCAACGAAACGCTGCGTCTGTTTTTTGTAACTTATTATAAACGCTTCAAATTCATTTGATGCTATCTCTATTTTTAAGTTCATTTTATTTTCAGCACCATCCTTTATGTTTTTCCCAGCAAATTGTTTTTATACAATATATCTATTATGTCTATAATAGCATCCCCATATGTCCCTATTAAAGCACCATTTTGCCTCTTTTTGAGTATATCCCAGTATTCGTTTGGGAGTGAAATTACCTTTTTCGACCTATTTCTGATTTTCTCTCTCGGTTCGTTTACAACTAAATTAGTTATAGTTTCTGCCATGTTATTCCTCTTTTACTTCTATATTGATACCTATTTATATACTTTTTTACTACCTACGAGAACTACATGAGAGTTAATATAGATAGTCGGTGTGAGCTGCCCTCAGCCCCATTTAACTCCACCCGCGCGCCTTACAGTAATCTTCCACAAATCCCATAAGATACACTTCCTCACTTCCCTCTAATTCATTAAGCAGATAAAGTTCCATGTTCTTCTGTAACCTCCCTAAATCTAATATTGAATCTGGTTTATTAAAACAATCATATTTTTCTTTTAGCTTTTTTACAATCTCATTTGTTCCATGTGTTCCGTTTGTTCCACTGACCTCCACTTCTTTCCCTATATGTATAATCTTATCATTATTCGTGGAACAAGTGGAACAAGTAGACACAGTATTACTATCAGTAATATTCCAGATGTGGGGTTTTTTCGTCTTGAAACCGATAGCAGCATTCCAAGTTTTCTCCCCAAAACGTCTCTTTTTCGTTTCTATTCCAGCGCGATTCAATGTTTGTGTGAACTCTTTTTCACCGAGTTTTCTGAAGTTATTGTGTGTGCAGAAGTCGAAGTACATTTCCCTCAAAACCCACAGAGGAATATCACTATCTATATCCTCGATTAATTCCCGTTCTTTGAAGGTAGAAAACGGGTCTGAGAGCTTTTCGTACTTTTCGGCTTTTTGCTCAATTGTACCCTCATTTTTGAAGCTTCCACGGGTTAAAAGTGGCGACAGTATGTGTTCTAAGACGTAAAAAATGAAGTTTTCATATTCAAACTCTGGGATTGTGTCTATTATTGGAACCTCAACTGTAAATTTATTTTTAAACTCAAGTATTATTATTCTCCTGTAAAACGCATCGGTCTTATCAAGGCTCTCAGGCACGGAATTAGATGAAATAATAACCTTTGCTGTATTGAAGAAATCAAAGGGTTTTTTTTGCTTGAACTCTCCACTGACCAAATCTGACCCGGTTATTTTCTTAATTTTTGCCGTATCCTTGATAATTGAAAAGTTTGTCTCTCCAATTAACGCAAGTTTCTTTTTATATAATTTCGCAGATTCAAACCGAGACTTCATTAACATCTCTAAATCTGTCGTAGTTGTATTATGCTCGCCAACAAGCCGGGTTAAGAAATCCATATATTGGCTTTTCCCATTCGCTCCCCCTCCAAACAATATTATTATGCGGTGTATGGGGTACGCATCAACCAGGCAATACGCAGCGATTTCATACAGTATATCTTTCTGATCTCCCATCCAATCTGTGAATAATTTATCAATGGTCGGGCAATCCGGGGCTTTTCCGATGTTGTGGGGTATTGGCGCCGAATAGAAATGGGTCGGCTTCGGCTCGAAAGTTTGTTTAGTTGCAAGGTCATATACTTTATCATTAAACCGTAGCCAGTTCTTTTCTATCGGCAATACCTGCCGTTCCCTTCCTGTGACCCTAATACTCTCTATAATCTCGTTTTTAAGGGTCGAACTAACAACATATTCCCGGCTGTTGTGTCGAACGCAGGAAAGGATGTCTGTTTCATCTATCGGCTTGTAATACTTCAAATCCTTTTTCCACATCCAATAATTCCGGCTATCATCAAAATAGAAAGGGATGATTTTCTGCAATTCTTCGGCGAGCTGCATACGGTCTGTGTACATTCCCATTGCGCGCTGTAATTCCGGCTCCGGCTCGGTTACTAATTTACCTTCGACTTTTCCTTTCGTTTTAGAAGGCTTATTTTTATATTTCTTACAAGCGGCATCTGTCCCCTCTACTCTCTTTTTCTTCTTCCCTTCATCATTGTCCGGGTTCCTGCATCCTCCAAGTTGTCCTGCAGGGCAGTAGAAGCACGTCCCGCATATCTTATCTCCAAGCGTTACGTCCTTCTTTATCTCTTTGACTGCAGGAGGTTTCCACGCGCACCCATCGCACTCTACGTTAAGATACTGGCGCAAGGTCTCACATTTTGGGGGGATTGCTTTGATGTGTTTAAGAGCCTCGCTGGTTTCCCTGAAATCGTAATCCTTCCCGAAGAATCGCTTACATGCCATGTGCATTAAGTCCTCAGGGCACCCCACGTTACGAAGCTCTCCCATTATCGCTATGATTGCCTTACGTCCGTCCATGCCGTGAACGGTGATACTGTCCGGTCTGTCCCACAGACCTTTAGAGCGTACATCTTCTTTGGAGTATTTTTTTGACCCTTTCGTAAAACAGTATCTGCACTTTTTGAAGTATTCGTGTAGCGCATCTTCTTTCCGGAACAGAGCTGCTATGTTCTCTTTAAGCTTATCCGGAATCTTCATCAGCGGCGCTTCGGGGTCTTTCCATTTGTACACTTCACCGCTGTAGTGAATGGATGGCGGCAACACCAGATTACTTCCTGCGCCTTCCTGGTTATTGCCGAAATATTCAATCCCTATAAAATGATGCTTCTCACTTAGAATATCGTCCCGATGTTGAAATAACACATGCCCTCGTCCATCCCTGTGCCCACTAATCAGGGTTTCTGGATCGAAACCGTTAAACAATTCATCCTTAAATAAGTCAATATCAAAGTCAAGAGCATCCACATTTGAAGCCTTACCGCAGACAAGCCCGATATTACAGCCTTTATTCAGATATGTTTCAATATCGTCCGGGGTCTTGGTCAGGAATTGCCATTTTGATAAAACGGGCTTCTTCCCTGGACTGTTCCCTTTGTCGTCTGGTCGTGAGAGGGGATGAATTACCCAGTTACGCTTTGTGTATTCGATTACAGTAGCTAAAATGTCTGTAATAATACCACAACCACTTTAACTGAATAGTTGTTTATGTGTCGATTCTATACACTTTTCAAGGGTTTTTGTGTTCGGTTCAGTTATTCCCGATAGTTTTTTGATTTCTTCAAATTTTTCTTTAAGTTCTCCTTTGAGTATAAGGTTTATTGCGAAACCATCTTCCATAAAGTCACCTCGTAAAATCTAACACACTTAGATTCTAATTATTATCTTATATATCTTTCGCTTTAGTATTTCTCTCACGGATGCATTTCTCTTTTTATAAAACTCCGCTCGAAGAACTCTATTATTTTTTCCGCAGTTGAATCCCCAACAAGCTTTACTTCTGTAAGCTGCGCCATATTCGCGT
>JAQUMH010000026.1 GCA_028718185.1 Elusimicrobiota bacterium | reverse complement strand
GTTAATAACGATGTTGTTAATGTCGCACCATTCGAAGGCGAGGTTATAGCTATACTTGGTGCTGTTGTATCTGATGGTGTATAGGTCACGGTTATTGACGTTTCGGTTATATTACCTGTTGTATCCGTTGCTTTTGCATATATTGTATTTGAGCCGCTTACTAATGTTATAGTACCACTCCACGGATTTGTACCTGTTGCTGGGACATAAGTGCCGCCGGCACCTAACTTAACTTCCACTTTGTTTAGGCCTATGTTGTCTGATGCAGTACCACTTATCGTTAATAACGATGATGTTGTTATCGTAGCACCATTAGCAGGTGATGTTATAGCTATACTTGGCGGTGTTGTGTCCGGTGGTGTGCAGGTCACGGTTATTGATGTTTCACTTGTATTACCTGAGGTATCAGTCGCTTTTGCATATATTGTATTTGAGCCGCTTACCAATGTTACAGTTCCACTCCAGGAACTTAAGCCTGTCGCTGATACATATGTACCACCGGCTCCTACTTTAACTTCTACAGTGCTTAACGCTGCATTATCTGATGCAGTACCACTTACAGTTAATTGCAGATTGGTTACTGTTGTTCCACTCACCGGTGAGGTAATGTTTATACTTGGTAATATAGTATCTGCCTTGTTGCTGGCGGCATTGGATATTCCTGACCAGTTACCTTCAACATCTGCTACTTTCATCACAAAATAATATGTCTTATTAACGGTATCTAAACCACTTACCGTAAGACTCTGGTTTGTTCCTGCTACTTGTGGAACCGGCTCAGTTGTGCATTGTGTGGCGGTAGTCCAGTTATGAGTTATACCGGCAGGGGTTGTTGCATACCTGATATCATACTGACTTGCTGTTCCCTTAAAGCCATTTGCTCCTACCGAGACCCAATTTAACACCACACTGGTAGGTGTTATGTTGCCTACGGATAATGTAGCGACCGATGCGGGCGGGCAGGGGATATTTGATATTATCTCGCCGCTCGTGAAGCCTGTCCAGCTGGGATCTCCTATATCTAAAAACATGTTACGTGGAACATTGAGTTCAGAGTTTCCTGCCACACATAGTGCCTTTGTGTTCCAGCCATGTCCCCAATTAATTATTTTAAAGATATCTTGCCAATAACACTGTGCGGTAGTAGGTAATCCACCCACTAAAACACAGCCTGTCTGACTAGCAGACGCAGCATTATCTACAAATGTTCCTGGTATTAACGGAATTTTATTATTTAATCTGCCACTATTGGTCTGCATAAAATCACATGCCCATTGTACATCACCGAGAGATAAATCAACCTGTTGTACCCATGCATCTATAAACGGATGTGTTTGATGCCACAACATATCTATTCCTGAACTATTTAGTCCATTACTAGTGACTGATGGACAGTTTATTGATATATTGAATGTCGGATTGGGTCTGTTCACTGAAATCCAATCAGATAATTCCTGCCAAAAAGAATTTACCGCATCTTTCATTGCTTTCATTCTTCTTGTATCATTTGTATCAGGTCCTAACGTAGCAGTCGACACTACTACATTGATTGGAGTCGAATATGACAACCCGGCATAATTAGGTTCTTCAAAATGAATTCCATCTATTGTGGGATAATTCTGAATTAGAAATTTTATTAAATCAAGTTCGTAAGCTCTAATTTCCGGATATGCTATTTCTACTCTTTCATCTGCCATAGTTCCATCCGAATACATTTGAGAATATCCATAACCCCATCTCTTAAAAAAACCAACTCCGTAACCTCTGGTTGGGCCATAACCAATATGTATCTTCATTCCATTACTATGACACCAGGCAATTGCCTTTTCTAACATTCCCCAACTTGCCTGAGTATTCCATGAACCACAGTTTATAGGGTCTCTCGCTGCTTCTATATAGTCTTCCCTAAGGAAAAAAAATACTGCGTCAAAATTTGCATCTTTCCCGGCTTGTAAATCGGCATATAATTTAGCTTCACTATCTATCTGATACCAATGTGTAACAAACATATCGCCTCGGGTAAAATTAATAGGAACTAACGCACTGACCTTACTTATTACTCCGCAAAGCATTACAAAAATAACTGCTAAACATATTCTCTTCTTATTCTTCATAGCTCCTCCTGTCTGTGTCGTAGCGTCTTAGGGTCTTAGCGTCGTAGCGTCTTAGGGTCATTGGGTCGTAGGGTCTGACTTAAAACTCTATGGCTCTACGACTCAATGACTCAACGACTCAACGACTCTATGACTCTACGACTCTTTCTTTAGAATTTAATATTTAATGATATTCTGTGTGTATCGCCTAAATCGCCAAACGGGACAAATGCATAATCTAATCCACAACCCTTAAGCTCTACTCCTGCTCCTAAGCTTAGTCCTTTTAAGCCGCCTATGTCTTTGGTCTCTGTATTATATCCTGCCCTGCCTATTAGTGTTGCTCCTTCACTTGCTGCATACTTGTACTCTGTCCCTGCGCCTATTCCCATTCCACTGTCATTTACTGCTGTCATTTCTAATCCTACTAACCACTCCGGTTGAATATTATATCCTCCGCCTACCCGTATCGTCATCGGCAGATTATCGCCGGATTCTATATATTTCATCTTACCGCCTAAATTCTGGAGCGCTATTCCTAAGCTCGTTTTATTATCCGTTGGCTTATATAACATTCCTATATCTCCGGCTATCGCTACCCCACTCTCCTTTATCTTGCTGCTTATATACTTTATCCCGGCTCCTAATGATACTTCTTCGCTTACTTCATTTCCATATCCTAGTGTTATTGACATATCACTAGGACTATAATTGCTGGTTAATAATCCGGCGGTATCATTGCCTTCTATTGAACCATAACTTAAATACTGGATTCCTATTCCTAATCCGCCGGTTTCCGTTGGCTGTCCATACCCTATCCAGGTATAGCCTATATCCTCAAACCAGACCGCATGCATTACACTTATTGATGTTTGTTCCATTCCAGCTAAACCAGCTGCATTCCAATATATATTACTCGCTCCTTCACTTACGCCTACTCCGATATCGCCCATTCCACTACTACGGGCACCGGCACCCAGCTTTAAAAAATGGACTGCACTTGTCCCGGCATCGCTTTTACTAAAAGCTGCATACGCACTACCTGAACATATAATACCTGCTAATAATACTACTAACATCATTGTGCTTAGTGCTTTGCGCATATTGTCCCCCTGTATTTCATTTTTTGTTTCCTTTATTGATGTTTTCATAAATACTTCCGACTAGCAGGATTCAGAATTCAGTACTCAGGATTTCAGCAATCAGAATTCAGTTGATGACCCCGCTTTGCGGGGTTATTTGCTCGCTCGGTCCAGTAGGTCCGAGCTCCGTGAATAAAAAAGAAGTTCATTAAAAAACTAGTTAATAATCAGCTAATTAAGTATCTTAAACCTAATTAACTAATTTACTAATTCTCTAATCAACTTCTTTCGTTTTCGATAACCTTGCTGGCTTGATAGTCTTTAGTCTTACGTTTGTCGGCAACCTGTTAGCTTTCACTATCTTAGCCCTTGGTTTTGCGAACTCATCCCGATTTCTCGGGAGCAGCCTTTTCGGA
>JAQUMH010000025.1 GCA_028718185.1 Elusimicrobiota bacterium | reverse complement strand
TTTTCAAAGACACAGAGGCTTATCTGAAAAACATAAAATTGCTTATTTGAAATGGTATATTTATTTAAAAAACCATTAAAAAAACAACATTTTAGTACTATTAAGCCCATTGCGAGCGTTAGCGAAGTCGAAGATCCCGTTCATGGGGCAATCTCATAAAATACAGTCAGTCTGAAACAAGATTGCCACGAGCCAAAAAATTGGCTCTCGCAATGACAAATAGTGGATTATAACACAACCTTAAAGCGAGGAATTCAATGGGGAAGTTATTAAGATTTGGTGTTTCACTTGATGAGGAACTTCTTAAAAAGTTTGATAAACTAATAAAAGAGAAGAAATATACTAATCGTTCAAAAGCGATTGCCGATTTAATTTGCCAGGAATTTGTAAAAGAACAGTGGACAAAAGGCGGAGACATTGCAGGCGCAATCACACTTATTTATGACCACCACAAAAGGGAACTTGTTGATAAATTAATGAATATTCAACACGATTTCCAAAAAGCTATAGTTTCGACGCAGCACATACATCTGGACCACGATATTTGCCTTGAAATAATTGCAGTACGCGGTAGTTCGGCTGAAGTGAAAAAACTCGCAGATAGCTTGAAAGCAATGAAAGGTGTCAAACACAGCACCTTAAGTGTAACCGCGGCATGAATTAGCATAAAAATTGGGGAACAAAATGCACATTCCGGATGGGTTTTTGGATGTAAAAACATTTTCGGTACTTTATAGTGTTTCGGCAGTTACAATAGGTGTTGCTATTAAAAAATTAAATAAAAATCTGAGTGAAAAACAAATTCCGATGTTAGGTGTTTTAGCTGCTTTTGTTTTTGCTGCACAGATGTTAAATTTTCCGGTAGCGGGCGGTACATCAGGGCATTTTATGGGCGGAGTATTAATAAGCATTTTGTTGGGTCCTATGTCAGGTTTGTTAATTATGTCTACAGTTCTTATTGTTCAGTGTTTTATTTTCCAGGACGGCGGATTAACATCGCTTGGTGCAAACGTTTTTAATATGGGAATAATAGGTTCTATTGCCGGTTATTACATTTATAAAGGACTTAAAAAAATATTCAGTAGAACGATTTCTACTTTTATAGCATGTTGGATTTCCATAATCATGGCTTCCTCTTTTTGTGCAGCAGAACTTGCAATATCAGGTATTGTGCCGTTAAAATTGGTATTTCTTGCTATGGTTTCAGTTCATGCATTGATAGGTGTTGGCGAAGGATTGATAACGGTCACAGTTTTAAGTTTTGTATCAAAAGTGAGACCTGATCTTTTAGAGTTAGAAAAAATTTGAAGAGACAGTATCTATGAAAATTAAGATAAAAATTATTTTTGGATTATTAGTCCCAATTATTCTTATAGTTTTTTTATCGCAATTTGCTTCAAAATCACCGGATGGTTTGAATAAGGTTGCTGCGGACAAAGGATTTTCAATGAAGTCAGAAGGTAAGGGTGTAATAAAAAGTCCACTACCCGGTTATGCAATTCCAGTGGTAAAAAATGATATAATTTCTAATTCTCTATCCGGGGTTATAGGCGTGTTGCTCGTATTTTGTGTTGCATTTGGACTTGGCTACATTTTCAGAAAGAAGAAATAGAGAACATTTATGGACCATTTATATATTGATAAATACTCAGATTTAAATAGTTTTATTCACCGGTTAGACCCTCGAATAAAACTTATATCATTTTTGATAATGATTATCTTTATTATTTTAACACCTCCATCTGCTAATATCCAATTTTTTGGTTATTTTCTGGTAACATTTCTTATAATTTTTATGAGCAAGGTACCTATTTTACATTTCTTAAAAAGTTTATATTCTATTTTACCTTTCGTGATACTGATTGTAATATTTGTTCCATTTCTTGGCGGGAATGGTTTGATAGTTTTTAAAAATGTTCTGATAAAGGCATTTTTATCAATATTAATTTTAACAATACTTTCTGCAACTTCGAAGTTTCAGGAACTTTTAAAAGGATTGGATAGGCTTAAATTGCCAAAAGTGTTTATCCTTATTTTAGCGTTTATGTATAGGTATATTTTTGTTCTGATTGATGAGAAAATGCGTGCAGAAAGAGCAATAGCATCAAAATATTTCGGTAAAAAGATATTTTTACAATTTAAAGTTCTTGGACATATTATCGGCTCGCTTTTTATAAATACTTTCGAAAGAGCAGAACGGATTTATATAGCAATGTGTTCCCGTTTGTTTGACGGGGAAATCAAAACACAAAATAATTTAAAAATTAAATTATCCGATACAGTTTTTTTAATTATATTTATTACGATTTTATTTGGAATAAAGTTTTTATAAAAAGATTCATAATTTATAATATAGGGATTTTAATGTTGTAGATTCCCGATTAAATCACTCGGGAATGACAATCTCTCATGGTCCCGTATGTGTCATTCCCGTCCCGTGTGTCATTCCCGCGAAAGCGGGAATCTACGGGATAAACTCCAGCGGGAATCTATATGTTGTTAAAAGTTTAAAGATGAATTTTGTGATAGAAATGGAAAAACTGTTATATTCAGATTATTTCTTTAAACTCTAAACTTTAAACTGATTTATATGCAAAAAGCGATAGAAATAAAAAATCTTAATTTTTCATATCCTGACGGTAGAAAATCAATAAGTGATTTTTCACTTGATGTTTTTGAAGGTGAAACAGTAGGGATAATAGGTCCTAATGGTGCCGGTAAAACAACTTTACTTCTGCATTTAAACGGTATTTTAGGTGACAATTCAAAAATTGAAATATTTGGTATTCCAATAAATAAGAAAAACATTCGGGAAATTAGACGTAGAGTCGGACTTGTTTTTCAGAATCCTGATGACCAGCTGTTTATGCCGACTGTTTTTGATGATGTTGCGTTTGGTCCCCAGAATCTTGGGGTTTCAGAGATGGAAATTAAGAAAGGAGTAATTAATTGTTTAAATTCAGTAGGATTATCCGGTTATGAAAGCAGAATTTCACATCATTTAAGTTTCGGTGAAAAGAAAAGGGTCGCAATAGCATCGGTTCTAATAATAAACCCGGATATTTTAGTTTTAGATGAACCGACAAGTAATCTTGACCCCGCTACCCGCCGTGAATTTGTAAAACTAATTAAAAATTTTAATCATACAAAAATTATTGCCGGGCATGATATGGAAATGGTAAAAGAAATCTGTAATAGAGTAGTCATAGTTAATAGAGGTAGTAAAATTACTGAAGGTCCTCCAATCCAAATTTTCACTGATAAAGAGCTGCTTTTAACAAACCGTCTTATGTAGTAATAAAATCCTAACATCACCCCTAACAAAAAAACCTTGACAACATAGTAAAAGTATGTTATAAATTTAAATAGTAGAAATAGCAGGTAATGAAGTTTAAAAAAAATTTATATGAATAAACATTCACCTGTAAAGAAAACTGTAAAGGATATGTATTATTTCCCATTTTTGGTAAAAGATTTTCCTTTCTTTATAGTTAATGCAATTAATCCTGCTGTAGGAGCTAAGTATTATCATTTTCATCCCTTTATTCTGGAGTTCCATTATATTCGTTCTGGTAATGGTTACTACTTCATTAAAGACAAGTCATATGCTTTTAAAAATAAATCACTATTAATTATCCATGGACAAGATATCCATGCCTATATAAAAGGGGAAAATCCATCTCAAATAACTAAAACTACCCTATATTTTACTAACTCCTTATTTAAAGATTATCTTTCACTTCAACCTTTTATAAAAAGTATTCTTAATTGTCATGAAAATTTTCCGCATCATATATGTTTAAGCGAGAAAGAAGCATCTGATATGGAGTTAATATTACATATGCTTGATAAAGAGTGGGAAAGAAAGAGAGATAATTATCGAGAGGTAATAAAATCTTTACTTATAACATTTTTAGAACTAATAAAAAGAAGTATGTCTAATAAGAAGAAGAATATTAGTTCTAGTGAAGAGCATAATCCAATAATTGACGAAGTATTGGATTATATCGACAAACACTTCAAGGAACATATCACACTTTCTGATGTATCAAAGCATGTGGGATATTCTCATCATCGTGTAAGTCATTTGTTTAAAAAATTTACCGGATTAGGATTTAAAGAATTCATAGCTAATAGAAGAGTAACGGAAGCAAAGCATATTTTGGAGACAGACAATAATAAAAAAATAATTGCTATTTCATATGAGGTAGGTTTTTCAAATCTGGGTGTTTTTAATTGGAATTTTAAGCGTCTTACCGATACAACCCCATCCCGATACCGTAAGTTATACACATCTATTAGCAGGTAAACACTATATATTAGCACGTACCCGATAGACAAAATATAGGTTTTGTGTTATAAGTATATTAACAATCAGTCCGTGGTCATAAGAAGCGACAATAGGACACATCTTCTTAATTATACATATACAATTATTTCATAACAAATTACACATGGCACATCACACAAATTAAGAAGAGGAGGAAAACGAAAATAAAAGAAGTAAAATTCCGAAAAGGCTGCTCCCGAGAAATCGGGATGAGTTCGCAAAACCAAGGGCTAAGATAGTGAAAGCTAACAGGTTGCCGACAAACGTAAGACTAAAGACTATCAAGCCAGCAAGGTTATCGAAAACG
>JAQUMH010000024.1 GCA_028718185.1 Elusimicrobiota bacterium | reverse complement strand
GTACTGTGACCTCCTTCTCGCCTGCATCTGCAGCTGTTAACGTTTCATCAACTGTATCCAATGAATCACCATTGGTTTTCTTTGTCGTAAGTGTTAGTGTTCCCGTATAATCCGTAGCTAAACTGTTCGCATCTACATTATATACCTGCACTTTAAACTTTAAACTTGCAGATGCGGATGCTCCTACCTTAGTTGTGGTTGTTCCATCATCGTAATAATAGGTATATATCCTGTGTTTTATGTTGTTGTTATATGTCTTGAAACTATATTGTATGGATGTTGCTAGATTGCCGGATGAGTCACGACTATAAACCATGTAATAATAAGTATTTCCTTTCAGTAACCCGCTAAGCGGGACACTGTGTAGTCTATTCATGGCGGAATCTAATGTGGTTGTTGTGCCCATTGCTGTTGAAGTTCCATATGTTACCTGCGAGTCTGAGTTCTCATCGGTATTCCATGTTATTATAGCACTGTTCTGTGTTACACTGGCAGTTATATTACTTATTACAGGCGGATTAGGGTCATTAAGAATTGTTGTAAAACTGTAATCACCGGTAGTTGTTGGGTTTCCATTCATATCCACAGACACCATCCGGTAATGATAAACTGTATTCTCTGTAAGTCCGCTTAGTGTAACACTGTGGCTGGTTACTCCACTGTTATCTGTTACTGCGGTTGTATTTCCATAACTTGTCGTCAAACCATATTCAACTTTACTAGTTGCAGGCTCGTTTGTTGTCCATGTTATAACTGCTGCAGTGCCGGATATACTTGTTGGTATTACTACGCTTACTATTGGCGGTGTCGTGTCTGCACCCAGTCTTCTGAAACGGACATAATTAAAATTACCATTAGCGTATGTGGTTCCTTCCATTACTATCTTCATTATCTGATTACCGGCGATAAGTGTTACCCTGGATGAAACTTCTACATCTTGCCAGGTTTGCCACCCGCCTGTATCAGGAACGGTTACCGATGGCGTTACAAGATATGCTGTTCCGTTGTGAGGACCAAATTCAATGTGGAACGGACTTGCCGGACCTACCATGGCTCCCCGTATTATTATCTGATATTCAGCGGTCTCACTTACATTTACACTGTATTCCAGCCATTCTGTTGGTGCTACATACCCGATATCGTAGCCACCACCGGTATCAGTGCAATTTTCTATATCTACTGATTCTGTTGTCCTGTATGCTCCGCTACTGTTGCCGGGGGTTGTATCATAATATGTCTTTCCGTCAGCAGAACCACTCGTTACTGTATCGTAATTCTCTGTCTCTATTGTTGTTGTCCCTACGCCTACCTGCCACGGGTTTCCGCTGTTTCCATATGATTGTTGCGTTGAAATGTTTGTTATTGTATATGCTACACTATTTACTGAGCTGTCGGTCATAGCAGCTTTGAACGCGCGAGCCTTAACTGTTGCACTCGCTGTTAATGTAAACGGCGCGGAATACAGTGTTGATGATGATGTCGGATCTGTTCCATTTGTTGTATATCTTATAGCAGCTCCAATAGTTGCACAACCTAAGGTTACGGTAACAGAACTTGCATATGTACCCACTCCCGGGCTTATTGTAGGTGTTTCTACTGTGTTAGGTGTATCTGCATTCGCTTTTACTAATTTGATGTGGTTAATATTACTACAATAAGATGCCGCACTAGGATCCAACACTAACTTCATTATCTGATTACCTGCGTTAAGTGTCACATTTGTCGCGACTTCGGTATCTGTCCATACCTGCCACCCGCCTGTTCCGGGTATGCTTACTGACGGTGTTACAAGATATTTTACGTTGTTCTGTGCGAATTCTAAGTGTACCATATCGTCAACTGTTGTATCGCGGGCTGTTCTTAGTATTATTTTGTATGTGCCGCTTTGATTCACATTTATGCTGTATTCCAGCCACTCGCCAGGAATTGTATATCCTATATCGTAGCCGGCACCGGCATCGCTGCAGCTCTCTATATCCACATCTTCGGTCGCCCTAAACAGGTTTGTGTGATCCTCCTGACCAGGGGTTGTATCATGATATGCCACTCCTTCTCCACTTCCACTTGTCAGCATATCGTATGCTTCGGCCTCTATCGTTGTTGTCCCTGTTCCTATTAACCACGCTACGCCTGCAGGATATGCCTGCTGTGTTGCTGATTGTGTATTACCACCACTTATTACTACTACCTGTGCTGTCGTTGTCGTTGTTGCATTACTATTATCGGTCGCTTTCGCGGTTATACTGTAAGTACCGGATGATACATTGTTCCAGGTATATACATATTGGGAATTACCGTCCGGAGTAGTAACTGCAGGCAGTAACGGGTTTCCATTACTGTAAAAATCTACTTGCTTTATTCCGTCACTGTCTGTTGCGTTTACTTTTATTGTTATTGTAGCAGGCGGATTACTGCCATTTGTTATCGCTATTGTGCTTATGCTTACTACAGGCGGAATTGTCGTTATTGTAAAATTACTGTCTGACATGTCTGTTGGACTGCCATCTAGTTCCTGGACCATTATACGACAGGCTGTGCTTGGTGTATTGGGAATAGTTACAGGCTGACTACCGTCATTCGCTGTGTTGGTTACATATGTTACCCAGCTTGTGCCGCTGTTTGTTGAGATGGCTATATTGACATTACCTACTGTACCGCCACTTGTCCAGGTTACGGTCGGCTGGCTACCTACTGTTAAACTTTCTCCGCCATTGGGATAGGTTACGGTTATCGTAGGTGGAGGCGGAGTTGATGTTATTGTAAAATTACTATTGGATGTATCCGTAGGGCTACCATCAGGTTCCTGAACCCTTATGCGGCATGATGTACTTGGTGTATTGGGAACAGTTACCGATTGACTGCCGTTATTTGCTGTGTTGGATACAAGTGTACTCCATGTAGCTCCGCCATCTGTTGATATATCTATATTTACATTACCCACTGTACCGCCATTTGTCCATGTTACTGTCTGCTGACTGCCTACTGTTAAACTTTCACCGCCATTGGGATATGTTACGGTTATTGTTGGTGGAGGCGGAGTTGATGTTATTGTAAAATTACTATTGGATGTATCTGTAGGGCTACCATCGGGTTCCTGAACCCTTATGCGGCAGGTCGTGCTTGGTGTATTGGGAATATTTACCAATTCACTGCCATCATTTGCTGTGTTGGATACAAGCGGACTCCATGTCGCTCCACCATCTGTTGATATATCTATATTAACATTCCCTACTGTCCCTGCACTTGTCCATGTTACTGTCTGCTGACTGCCTACTGTTAAACTTTCGCCACCATTGGGATATGTTACAGTTATTGTTGGTGTATTTGAATTACCATATATTCCGAACTCACATAGCCCAAGAGGATAAGTCCCTGATTTTGTTATCTCATACATCCGGACATATCTGCCACTACCGCTTAATATTATATCGTCAGTGCCTCCTGTACCAAGAGTAAATAAACCATTTGTTGATACATAGTCTGCGCCATCTGTCTTTGTGTAAATAGTTTGCCAGTCTGTACCATTATTTGTATTTGATACTTGTATTTGATAAGATTTGGCATATGTAGTATATAAGTCCATTTCATACCATCTTAATACAACTTCTGTTATGTTATATGTGCTGCCTAAATCTAGACATAACCATTGCAAATCACTTGAGCTCCCTGCCTTCCAATAAGTTGCTACATCACCATCCACCGCTTTACTCGTTTCATATCCTATCTCTGCAGTATAAGCTGTCGGTATTTTACCTGATGCTAAATTAGTTGTAAGAGCAGCTGTCTTAACTACAGGAGTAATATTGGATATTATTGAGCAGTTACCTGCGGTATCTGACGACTTTATCGCAAAGTAATAATTGGTATCCGGAACTAAACCTTGCACGGTATAGGTCTGATTGAGTCCTGCTGCTTTTGGCGCAGGACCATCTGCACAGTGCACATTTTTCCAGTTGCCATCATTTATAATTCCGGTACTACTACACCTTATATCATACTCACTCACTGTGGTATTATTAACATCATTAGGATTTGGCGCTGTCCAACTCAGGACTATACTGCTGCTGCCTATACTGCTTACTATGGAATTGTTTGTTACTGCTAAATCACCTATTGTTGATGGAGGAGTATTGTCAACATAGGGAGTTGCGCCTGAAGGCGTCAAAACAACAAGCGTTGTGGCATATGGTCCCATATTGAACGTATTAGTATAGGATGTGCCTGACGGAACGTTGGGATTATCTTCCAATACTTCGTTGTCGTTGAGCAGGTGGTCACTGTGGTCGCCATATCCATAGTTGTTATGGGTATTGTCAACCAGGTACCTCTGGTAGTGAATGTTTCCACTCAGAAAGTTGGAAGGAAGATTTGATAAATTTATAGTTACATTTTGTCCGGTGGCTTGATAATTAGAAAGCAGTAATGCAACTCCTGAACTGTCTTTGCTAGCTATGGGATAGAGATAGCTACCAGGTACGGTCGTGACCGGAACATATGTGTTTTTGGACATCTTCAGCATCTTAGAGATGTTGTATTTCGGAAATACGTACCCATCCGGGATATTGGTGTTTGAAACATGTCTAACAGCAACATCTGCATCATTGGCATAGAATAGATCCGGTGCAGTTATAGATTGTGAGGCTTGCGCATAACCCATATTCGCAAATTGAATGGGTTTAACGCTAATACCTGTCTGCATCATATCGGACCATCCTGCGATGTTCCAAGAAGCATCTTTACTCAGCTGATTAGCAGAAAAATTTCCCACTATGTCTGCACCGGTGTAGCACCACTCTGATACAATTATTTCGGGATTCAAACCGTTTTCGTCCAGCCACGTCTTGATTTGTGCAATATCGCGGGCAGTACGGTTTGTGTCTTCTTTTGAGTAATCGTTAAAACCAAGAAAATCCAGTTTGAGTCCGTGGTCCTTTACGAATTGTATAAATGGTAGAATAGAACTGATGTTTCCGGCAAAACCATATCCCGGACCTCCCAATTTTATAGCAGGCACACCAGGAGGCAAAGTGGTGTTAACTGCATTGACTGCATTGATGGTGTGTTGGTAGAGAAGATTGTAGTCGCCTTTATAAGACTCTGTCTCTTCCATTAGCGAAACATAGACTATTTGAGGATATCTTGTTTTAAGATGAGTCAGGACATCTCTTATTACCCGCTCCCATTTGCTATAATTCTTTGGTGGGAACGAAAAGAATTGGCCGCTAGTATCTGTCTCGGTCGTCAACCATGTCGGAAATTTACCATTTGCATCTGCAATGTACCAAAGAGTCACTATAGGCTGTGCACCACTTAGCAGAGTGTTGTCAATATTATTATCATTACCGTAGAATCCATATTGATTAGAGTTCCAGTCGTAGTAACCTTCTGTAACGGGACAGATCTTATTCAACATGTAGTAGACTCTCACTAGCTTCATGTCAATGTCTTTAAGTCGCTGAGCAGCCAAAGGACCTGTATCCCGATTCGTCGCAGTATACCCTTGCATTCGTTGTAAATTCCCCTGAGACTGAGAGTAATCCACATTAATAGAAGCACCATGCGCAGACACCACCATTAGTGTCGCAAATAAAATTATTATTAAATTATTTGTTATCTTATTTTTAATGTTTCTCATAAATATTTTTTCGTATATTTGTTTTCAGATATTTTACCTAAAAAAATGTGAAATGTCTATTTGTTTATTACTCGCTTTCTGCTCGGGATTGTTTTTTTTGTTTCCCTCAATACTTTGGGATTATGTGCCCAGCCATTTCAGTAGAACCGGCTTCCCTGCCTACCGGCAGGCAGGCGCGCATAGACTCGCTCGGTGCAGTAGCTCCAACGTCCAAGCAAAAAAAAAGCTTATCAGAAAATTAGACAATTAGATAATTAAGTTTTAAACCTAATCAACTAATCACTAATTCACTAATAAACTCTTTTGTTTTCGGTAACCTTGCTGGCTTGATAGTTGCATTCTGCTGATTACACAGATTTTTAGAGACGATTACACAGATGTTATCTTTGACCTTAATCGGTGTAATCTTACTTTTTTATTTAATCTGTGAAATCAAGATGTCTTTTTGTCGCTTATCGGCAACCTGTTGGCGTTATCTATCTTAGCCCTTGGTTTTGCGAACTCATCAAGGTTTCCCTTGAGCAGCCTTTTCGGATTAGCACTCGCAGGTCGGAGCTACTGCACCGACCGAGTTAATGTTCGGAGTTCGGACCTACTGGACCGAACGAGAACATAACCCCGATGTTAATCGTGGGAATGCAACCCCGCTTTTGGCGGGGCAAACAACTGATTTTGAATACAGAACTATTTGGTTAATATTGATTTTGCCAAACTTAAATCTTTTCTATATAATATTTGTGTCCCTTATAGTTAAAGTATAACGTATAAAGCAGAAACTGTCAATAGATAATATTGCTATTCTCTTGTATGTAATTGCATGTTTAAATTTGATGATTTTACTTGAGAATTAAACAAACTTAACAAGTTAGATTCCCGCTTTCGAGACTGTGTCATAATCCACGGTTTGTCATTGCGAGAGCCAATTTATTGGCTCGTGGCAATCTCATCACCGACGGATTACATTTTATGAGATTGCTTCGCTAACGCTCGCAATGACATTGTGACACAGTCTGTTCGCGGGAATGACACACACGGAAAGATTGTCATTCCCGAGTGTCTTAATCGGGAATCCATAACATTGAAATTCCTATACTTTAAACTAATTTATATAAGTGGGATTTAACTTTGTAATTATTTCTTCTTGATTATGGACTTCTTAATCTCTGATTCTCTAATCCACTAATTAACTGGCACCATAAGATGGTGCGCTACTTCTCCACTCCAATCTTTATTTTCTTTACTCCTGTGCTGTTTTCTATATATATAATATATACTCCACTCGCTACTCCCTTACCACCGTCATTCTTGCCGTCCCATATCACCTTACCACTATTACCTATTTCTACTAATTCCCTTACCAATTCTCCATCTACCGTATAGAGCTTTACTACTGCTCCTGTTGTTAAGCCTTCTATGTTTAATCCCTGAACATTCTTCACCGGATTATACGGGCTTGGATATACTTTTATACTACCGCTACTCGACGGAGCTGCCTCTAGTAACCCAAAATTACTTAAATGACTGCTCTTGCCTACTACTTTATTATCATCAGGGTATATGGTTGTAGGTAACGCTACCCAGCGTCCGTTATTCTCATCATACCAGCCTAATGTTAACTTACTCTCATCATAGGATGATACTGCTTCGTCATCATAATTTATTGTTATCGTTATTTCCTTTACAGGTTGCAGGTTCTTGTCATTCACTATTGCTACTCCATACCCTACTACCTTTATTGTTGCTACATCACTCTCGGGCACTGCTATTGCACTCAATGTCAAATTGGCTGTTGTTGAAAATGCGCCCTTAGGCACTGTTACACTTATCTCACTATCTACACTGCTATTATCACCTATAGGTGTTACTGCCATTCCACTGCTTATTTGGACCTTAGAACTTACTGTCCTGGTCACACTAAATGGCTTTCCTACATAATTCTGACCTGTCATATCACTGCTTATTCCTGTGTAATCCATACCACTGGGCCAGAACCGCCAATTACTATCCGCAGGCTTTACACTGTAATTACCGCTCACTAAATCTACAAACTCGTAATAGCCGTCTGCTCCGGTTGTATAACTGCCGGTTGCTTTGCCGCTTAATTTCATTGTTATTCCACTTACTCCGCTACTGCTCTTGTATATCTGTACATTGCCTTTGATACTGTAGGTAGATATTGCTACATTTACAACAGGGGCATTTATTGTAGATGTTGCTACTCCTACCGCCACACCATCGTTTACATCTTGGGCTTCAAAGTAATAACTGTAATCACTGCCTACGGCACTTAATACCTTTGTCATACTGTAATTCCTGCCGGTTACATATGAACCGGTATCTGTAGTGCTCATTACAAACGGACTGTTTGTTATCTCACTTACTCCTTTCTTTATATGTACTCTCGGATACCCTGTCTTTGGGGCATCGCCTTCTGCATCGGCATACTTCACCTTATACACATAACTCGTATTGGTTGTACCGGTCTCCGGATTTAATCCATCACTGGTATAATCACTCTCGCTGGTCCAGCTTAATGTCGGCGCCGTATTTGTACGGGTTACGGTTATTGACGTTTCGTAGGTATTGTTTGATGTGTCGGTTACCTTAGCATAGATTGTGTTGGAACCATTTACTAATGTTACAGTACCATTCCATGAATTCGTTCCTGTCGCTGGGACATAAGTGCCGCCGGTACCTAACTTAATTTCCACTTTGTTTAATCCCACATTGTCAGAGGCATTACCACTTAATGTTAATAACGATGTTGTTAATGTCGCACCATTCGAAGGCGAGGTTATAGCTATACTTGGTGCTGTTGTATCTGATGGTGTATAGGTCACGGTTATTGACGTTTCGGTTATATTACCTGTTGTATCCG
>JAQUMH010000023.1 GCA_028718185.1 Elusimicrobiota bacterium | reverse complement strand
TAAGAAGAAGACTGGGAAAATAGGATTAGTCAAATAAGAGAAATGTTATAGAGTTATAGGGTTATAGCGTTTTAGGGTTTAAACACTATGAACTCTACAAACTCTAAAACTCTATAACAGAATTTAAAAGGAGGTAGTAAAGATGAGGAACTGGATAGTTTTAGGTTTGGTGTTTGGTATGTGTTTAACTTGTGTGGGGCGAGTTGAAGCAAAAAAGAGGGTTGTAAAGAAAAAAGGTAATGCAAGTGAAGAAGTTACTAAAAAAGAAGATAGTTCTGTAACTAATATTGCTTTAAATAAACCGGTTACAGCATCTTCAGTAGAAAGTGAAAAAACAGAGCCGGTAGGAGCAGTAGACGGTAATCTATCAACACGATGGGCATCAAAACGTACTGACCCGCAATGGATACGAATTGACCTTGGTAGTGTTTGTAATATTAAAAAGGTAGTATTAAATTGGGAAGCAGCTTATGGTAAGAGCTATGAGATACAAGTATCAAATAATGATGCCGACTGGACAACTATATATACAAAGACAGACGGAACAGGCGGTAAAGAAGAAATATCATTAAGTGGCAAAGGAAGATATATCCGGATGTTCGGTACTGCAAGAGGAACAAAGTTCGGATATTCATTATGGGAATTTGAAGTATATAAATAGAAATAAAAAAACAAAATCAGTCCAAAGCGAAGAAAGAAAAGTTATAGGGTTTTAGCGTTTTAGCGTTTTAGGGTTATAGGGTTTGGGTTTATACTCTGCAAATTCTAAAACTCGCTTTACTCTATAAACTCTATAACCTTTTTGACCCTATTTACATCAGAAATCACAGGAGTTTGAATATGAATAAAAAATGTGGTAGAATGCTATTTGCATTTATTGTGTGCATTATCGGACTTGTGATTTCATTCGGAGCATTAACTTATGTTGTGTCTGCACCTATAAAATTAATGCCGCTCGGAGATTCAATAACTCAACGGAGCTACAGTTATAGGGTCAAATTATATACATTATTAAACCCTGACCTTGCCAACCCGAAATACGATTTTGTCGGGAGCACTAAAACTACCGGTGATCAATGCGTTGATAAAAATCACGAAGGGTGGGCTGGTTGGTATATACAAGATATTAATAATAAAATTAACACATGGATAACCTTGAATCCTCCCGATATTGTTTTACTGCATATTGGGACAAATGATAATTATGCATCAATCAACAATGTTTCAATCTTCAATCTCTCCAAAGCAACTAATAGTCTTAGTGGTATTATAGATAAAATCGCGTTAAAATTACCCAATACAAAAGTTTATATAGCAGCAATCATTCCGCTCAGAGACAATGTGTGGACTCCATTCAACGAGAATGATAATGTAATTGCATATAATAACGCAATTCGTAACTTAGTACCGGAGAAGCAAAGCCAAGGCAAAAAAGTTTATTTTGTTGATATGTATCCGCATATCAGTACCGCCACTGACCTTAGTGATAATAAGCATCCCAATAGTGTCGGTGCCGATAAAATGGCTGATGTCTGGTATAGTTATCTTGCAGGACAAAATCCAAATAATACGCCGATAGCAAGTGGCCAAAGTGTTACAACACCCAAAGACACAGCTAAGACAATAACCTTGACTGCAACTGACGCAGATGTTAGTGATACTTTGACATACAGCACAGTTACCCTGCCGGTTCATGGAACATTGTCAGGTATAGCACCGAACGTAACCTACACACCAACCAGCGGATATATTGGAACAGATAGTTTCACTTTCAAGGCAAATGATACTAAGGCTGACAGCAATACAGCGACTGTATCTATAACTGTAACATCAGCAGAAGTTATCAATCTCATCAAAAATCCCGGATTTGAAACAGGTAAAATGCTATGGGTATATTACGCAGGTGGAGGTGGAGAGTTTTCTACATCAACACCCGGATATAACGGGACTTTTGCCGCCAAATGTACAATAACCGCAACAAATGCAAATATTCAGTTGTACCAAACCGGTATTGAACTTGAGCCGAATACACATTATCGTTTAAGTTTTTCAGCATACTCGACAACCGGGCATGATGTGACTGTTAATCTATTGAAGAATGTTTCACCGTATACTAACTACGGCTTAACTTATACAGCGAATCTTGGCACAACATGGCAGACATTTACCACAGAATTCAATACAAAAGGATTTACAAGTAAAGTTAGTGACGGACGATTACGGTTCTGGCTTGCATCTTTTGCTAAAGCTGGGGACATTTATTATATAGATGATGTTCAATTAAGTAAAGTTACTTTATTAGGACTAGTTCCGGCGATAGATTTAACTACTGTGAAATTATATCCTAACCCATATAATCCTGCAACAGCAGTTGATGGTAAGTTAAAGGTAATAAACCTGCCAATGAACAGTGTCATGAAATTATATACTGTAGCTGGAAGATTTGTACGGGAACTCAATGAGGTAGATTATGGTAATTTAGGCTGGATAGAATGGGATGGCAAAAATAGTGATGGTGACGAAGTAGCCAAAGGTGTATATATTTACCAGATAGAGGACGTTGCAGGTAGCAAGAAGACAGGCAAAATAGGATTAGTAAAGTGAGAGGAGCGTTATAGAGTTATAGAGTTCGTAGAGTTTATAAAGTCGCAGACCCTATAACGCCATAACCCTAACACTCTATAACAGAATTTAAAGGGAGGTTGTATTAATGAAGCAGAAAAGTTTTTTGAAGGTAGCAGTCCTGATAACTGTAGTTATTGGTTTTTCTGTAAGTGTTTCTTTTGCGGCAGTGTCATATGATGCTTTTACGGAAAGTTCAATGGTAAGCGTATTTAGAGACAAGGCGTTTAGTGGTACAACTAAATCCATAGAACTCTCGGCTGCGAAAGACGAGTATGAGCCTGCACAGATAATTATTATATCAAAAGGTAAAGAAGATCTTAAGGATATCAAAATAGAATTTAGTGACCTCACTTATGCACTGCCGGGTAATGATGAAGGAGACGTTTTTAAGATAACTAAGGATAATTTTGAATATCATCCTGCGGCATGGGAAAATGTAGAGGATACTTTTAGATGGAGTGCAAGCCAAAAACAAAAGTTTCTTGATGCGCGTCATCTTAAACAAATGGAAGATGTTATTGGTTTTCGTCCTGACCCGTTAAGATTAGACAAAGTATTTAATGCACATCCTAATATGAACACTACAGTCTGGCTTACTTTTTATATACCCAAAGACACGGTAGCGGGAACATATACCGGGACAGTTTCTATTATTCCGAAGAACGGCAAACGGACAGAAGTAAATGTTTCTTTAAAAGTATGGGATTTTGTCCTGCTAAAAGAATGTCCTGTAACTCTGCTTGGAACAGAAGACAGTACATCTGCTTCTAAAGCTTTAGGTATATCTAGTTTTGAATATGTGAAAATATTAGCGAAACATATGGTTAAACTTCACCGAGGAAATTCATGTTTGGGATGGAGTCCGCCATCAGAAGGCAGTTATGAAACTTCCGACAAACAGATAGAAGAACTTATGCAGCTCGGTATTAACAGATTCTGGATTTTTGTAGACCAGCGGTATTTTTATCCTGACGGACCGCTTCGCGTTAAAAATAATGATGAACGTATGGGACCGGAACGCGAAGCAATACTTAAAAAATTATGTAACCATTTAAAAGAGAAGGGCTGGTTAGATAACTTTTATTTAATGACATGGGATGAACCTAATTTTCTAAAAGAAGGCATTCTTGAGAAGTGGCAGCAATCGCAAAAAGAAATTAAAGATGCCGGATTTAAAAATTGGCAGACATCTTTCACCGGCCGGGCATTAGGGTTCCTCAATCAGATGATAGGTTATTCCGGTATATGGACCGCCCATATTGGACTTTGTGAAAATCCGGATACAATCAATTTTCTACAGGAACGCAAGAAAGCCGGTGATAAGATAGGCTGGTATTGGGGCGCTACATTGGTCGCTCCCGGTTATCAGATGCACCATCTTCTTATAGAGCAGAGAAATATCTATTGGCTTGCTTACAAATATAATATTGGCTTATTTTCCTTTTTTGATTATGATTTTGGTTTTAGAAAATTTGACTATGCAACACAAACTTACTGGGCAAATTCGGAAGAAATACCTAAGGTCCACAGAAATTATATTTATCCTAATCCTGTACTTGACAAGGACAACCCATTTTTAGGTTCAATCCGCGAAGAAGTTATGCGGGAAGGGAGAGAAGATAATTGTTATCTTTCTATGTTAGGACAATTAATTGAAAAACAAAAGAAGGAAGGTAATACACAACTGGCTAAAGAAGGTGAGGAAGCGCTTACTAAGAGTATGGATATGGTTGCAAAAAGTATGACTGATTATTCCACAACTCCTTCTGATATTTATCAGGCGAAGAAATTAGTTGCCGAAGCTATTTTAAAACTTTCAAATAAAAGATAAGGAAATAAAAGACAAAGGCAGTCCGAGGTCTAACGTCTGTTGTAGCTGCAGAGCAAAGCTCTGCTTCAGTAAATGTAGTTCTAAATCAGAGGTCATCTTGTTTCTTTCTTCTTGAATCTTGTATCTTGTTTTCTGCTTCTTGCTTCTTATTTTTCACTGGTTGGTCAGGGAACTCAAAGAGATAGATTTTGGTAATCTTGGCTGGCTCGAGTGTGATGGCAAGAATGATGATGGTGACAAAGTACGTAAAGGAATATATGTTTATCAGATAGAGGACGTTGCGGGTAGCAAAAAGACAGGGAAAATAGGATTAGTGAAATAAGAGAAGAGTTATAGAGTTATAGGGTTATGGTGTTTTAGGGTTTAAACTCTGGAACTCTACAAACTCTAAAACTCTATAACAGAATCCAAAAGGAGGTAGTAAAATGAGGAATTGGATTTTTTTAGGATTAGTGTTTGGGATGTGTTTAAGTTGTATCGGACAAGCAGAGGCGAAGAAGAAAATTATCTCGAAAAAAAGTAATGCAAAAACAAGTGAGACAACGGATATTAAAAAGCAATCATCCGGCACAGACATAAAAATTGAAGCTGAAGATTTTGATAAAGGTGGCGAAGGCGTAGGATATCACGAAACAGATGCGATAAACTCAGGAAAACAATATCGTACTACTGAAGGAGTAGATATTCAGGTCTGTAATGATATAGGCGGTGGTTTTAATGTTGGCTGGGTTCGAGTAGGCGAATGGCTAAAATATACAATAAACATAGAAACTGCCGGTAAATATACAATAGAAGTGCGAGTATCATGTGACGGTCAGGGCGGGAAGTTCCATATAGAGTTTGATGATGTAGATAAAACCGGACCAATGACAGTACCTGATACAGGCGGATGGGCGACTTGGCAAACAGTAACTAAAACAGGAGTAAGTTTAGATGCAGGGAAACATGTAATGAAATTGTCAATGGATGCTATTGGTGCTAAATTCATCGGTAATTTTAATTATATAAATCTTAAACTTGAAGGAAAATAAGTAGATTTAGATTTGGATTGATAAACAGTCCTTAGTCCAAAATCTAATGTTAGATGTTATCTTACTTCTTGAATCTTGTTTTTCGAATCTAAAAAAACATAGGGGAGACTGTATTATGAGCAGGAAAAGGTTTTTAAAGTTTGTATTACCGGCAGTTGCGGTTATTGGTTTTTTGACAAGCGTTTCTTTTGGGGCAGTGTCCTATGATGCTTTTACGGAAAGTTCTATGTTAAGCGTATTCCGTGACAAAGAATTTACCGGTACAAATAAAACCATAGAACTATTTACAGCTAAAGACGAGTATGAACCTGCACAGATAGTTATAATCCCAAAAGGTAAAGAAGACCTGAAAGACATAACAGTAGAGTTCAGTGATTTATCTATTGCATCGCAAGGGAATGTTTATAAGATAAGTAAGGATAATTTTGAGTATCATCCTGCGGCATGGATAAATGTAGACGCAGAATATGGAATACTCAAACCACAGGAAAATAGTAAATGGTATGAAGAACAAAGACAGAAGTTTCTTGATGCCCGTCATCTTAAAAGTATGGATGATGTTATTGGTTTTCGTCCTGACCCGTTGAGATTAGACAAAGTATTTAATGCACATCCTAATAAGAACAATATAGTCTGGCTTACTTTTTATGTACCGGAAAATACGGTAGCAGGGACTTACACGGGGACTGTGTCTATTATCCCGAAAAACGGTAAACGTACTGAAATAAACATTTCTTTAACAGTCTGGGATTTTGTTTTATTAAAAGAATGTCCTTTAGGTATTATTCCCTGGATAGACACCAACTCTGCTACTAAAGCTACAGGTTTGTCGGCTTTTGAATATAAAAAGCTGATAGCAAAACATATGATAAAACTTCAGCGCGGAAATTCATATTTAGCCTGGAATCCGCCAACGGAAGGCAGTTATGAAGATTTTGACAAGAAGACAGAAGAACTTATGCAACTCGGGATAAAAAAATTCTGGATTTTCGTAGATATGCGCAATTTTTATCCTGCAGGACCTCTTCAAATTAAAAACAACGATGATCGTATGGGACCGGAACGGCAGGCAGTACTTAAAAGAGTATATAACCATTTGAAAGAGAAAGGTTGGTTAGATAATTTTTTATTAATGACCTGGGACGAGCCTGATTTTCTAAAAGCAGGAATTCTTGAGAAATGGCAGCAATCACAAAAGGAAATAAAGGATGCCGGGTTTACAAATTGGTTTACAGGTTTTACCGGTCGTGCTAAAGGTGTTCTTAATCAAATGATAGGTTATACCGGCATATGGACTGCTCATATGGGTCTTTGGGAAAATAGTGATATTGTCAATTTCTTATTAGAACGTAAGAAAGCAGGCGATAGGATAGGTTGGTATTGGGGCGCCAATACAATTGCTCCCGGTTACATGATGTATCATCTTTTGATAGAACAACGAAACGTTTACTGGCTTGCTTATAAATATAATACTGATTTATTTGATTTTTGGAATTATGACTATGGATTCAGGGACTTTGACTATAATAAAACGCAGACTTATTGGAAGACTCCTGAGGAGACATTCCCGGTAAGTGTTATGAAAAGCAACAGGAATTACGTTCATCCTAATCCTGTGCTTGATAAGAACAACCCGTTTTTAGGTTCAATGCGTGAAGAAATCATGCGAGAAGGCAGAGAAGATTATTGTTATCTGTACATGTTGGGTCAATTGATAGAGAAACTCAAGAAGGAAGGGAATACACAACTGGCAAAAGAAGGTGAAGATGCACTTGCTAAAAGTATGGATATGGTAGCTAAAAGTATGACAGAATACACTACAACTCCTTCTGATATTTATCAGGCAAAGAAAATGGTAGCCGAAGCTATCTTAAAACTTTCAAATAAAAGATAGGAAAATAAAGGTAACAGTAGAGAGAAAAAGCACGTAAAGATGTTATCTGTCCATGTGGAGCGATGAGATTGTTGTCCGCAAAAGTATCAGCAGAGAAACTACTTGCACAACCGGACTATTGAAAACAATGAAATATTCCCTTTTTACGGTTATTCTTCCGGAACTTTCTCCGGAAAAAATAGTAATAGAATTAAAAAAAGCAGGGTATGATGCGGTGGAATGGAGAATTCATCCGGATTACCATTTCCCTTTAAAAAGACTTGAGGAAAAAGCTGTCTACATAAAAAAAATTACAGAAGATGCAGGATTAGCAATTTCCAATTTAGGCAGTTACGCGTCGGTATTTGACACTAAAAATATAAAAAAATTGATTTCTGCAGCACATAAAATGGGCGCTCCCTCTTTCCGGGCATGCATGCCGACTTATCAGAAAGGAAAAGAAGAATATCATAAACTCAAAGCCGAAGTAAGAGAAAGTCTGGAAAAAGTAAAAAAAGATTTAAAAGATTCAAATATTAAGTTATTGATTGAGCTCCATCACGGGACGATTGTTCCCTCGGCAAGTGCAGCTGCAACTTTATTGGAAGGTCTTTCTTGTAAACAATATGGTGTTATTTACGACCCGGGGAATATGATTATCGAAGGACGTGAAGAATGGAGTATGGGTTTAGAAATATTATCTTCTTATCTGGCATATGTTCATGTGAAAAATACAGGCTGGGTTAATAAACATGGAGAATGGCAAAAAGAGTGGTTGCCTTTAAGTAAAGGAATGGTAAATTGGAAAAAAATATTACAAATTTTAAAATATAAAAATTACCAAGGATTTTTATCTATAGAGAATTTATATAACGTACCTTTAACTACAAGCGGTTTGGTCAAGGAATCTTTAAAACAAAAATGCCGGCCAACAAGCTGGCAAAAAAGAATAAAGGATGATATGATTTTTTTAAAAGGATTTAATCATGGATGATAAACGGATAAAAATAGGTATTGTAGGTACTGGACTTATAGGCTATGGTTGGCATTTGAAAGCATGTAAAAAATTATCCAATCTTTTTGAAATATCTGCGGTATGTGATATCAATAAACAATGGGGGAACAAAGTTGCCAGGGAGTATAATACCAGATATTATGATAACGTTGAATCGTTACTAAGAAATGATTCAATAGAGTTAATTGTAGTAGCAGTGCCCGGAGTATTCCATAAAAACATAAGTATTAAAGCAATGGAGTCGGGCAAGCATGTGATTGTTGAAAAACCGATGGCTTTAAATGACCAAGAAGCAGAAAAGATGATTGCTGTAGCCAAAAAGACAAAAAAGAAGTTATTTGTCCACCATAATAGGCGATGGGATAGAGACTTCGTTACATTACAGAATATATTTAATAAAAAGATATTAGGGCGGGTATATGTTATAGAATCCAAAGTAAGCAAATATAGTTTAGTCAGAGGACTTACCACAGGTAAAAATATTGATTGGCGTCTTACTAAAAAATTTGGCGGCGGGCGACTAAATGAATGGGGTTCTCACCTCATAGACCAGATGTTGCTTTTGGTTAAAAGCGAACCGCTTTGGGTCAGCAGTGATTTACAAAACAGATGTTTTAAAAAAGACGCTGAAGACCATGTTAATATCTGGATTAAATTTGAGAATGGTATTTTAGGAAAGATAGAAATATCCCAGTCAAGCCGGATAAATCTTTTCCCCCGATGGTTTGTGTTAGGAACGAACGCAACCTTGTGTGGTAACTTTGGTAATGCGGAACCGGGAAGTTCTATCAGCAATAAGACATCATCATCATCATTTGAGATAAAAACAGGCAAAGTAAATGAATTAAAAACAAAGTTTGTTCCTTTGGTTTCTACGGACATGTATGGATTTTATAAAAATATATATCAGTGTATAATAAAGAACAAAGAACCTATTGTAAAATTAGAAGAAGTGAGAAAAGTAATAAAGGTAATGGATGCTATTAGAAAATCAAATATTAAAGGACAGGCGGTATATTTATAACCGCTATTTTGGCTCTGACTTTTCGTATGGGAAAATTTCATAAAGTTTAAGTTGTCCGTTAATTTGATAAGTCGGTTTAATTCATTAATATTTTAATTTGTAATTTAAAAAGGAGATGATATGCAAGGAAAGATGATGGCTGCCTGGCTGAAAGGATATCATCGTTTTGATATAGTAGAAGTTCCTATTCCAACGATTAAACCCAATCAGGTATTAGTTAAGATTAATAAGGTTGGAATTTGCGGTTCAGACCGCGGTATGTGGGATAATCATCATTTTTTTAATGAGTTATATCGGTGGGAAGATTTTGAACCGGGAGATCATGGTCACGAGAGCGTAGGTACAGTTGTTGAAGTAGGAAAAGAAGTTAAAAATTTAAAAGCGGGGAATCAAGTAGTAAGATTAAACTTATATGATTCATGGGACCTTAAGATGGCAAATTTTGCCGAATATGCAGTAAGTGATTGTGCAATAGAATGTAATTGTGCTGACTCTGATGCAATGTGTTTTACTGATCCGGTGATGGTCGGTCTTAATCATGTATATCATGCGAATGTTTCGCCCGGAGACACGGTAGTGGTTATGGGATTAGGTCTTTTAGGATTGATTGTAGTTCAGCTTTTAAGTCATAATCATATTGATGTTATCGGCACAGATATTGATGAGAGAAGAATGAAACTTGCAGCACAATATGGGGCTAAAGTATACAATGCCAATGATAAAGATTTATGTGAAAAAATTAAAACGTGTTATCCGCAAATAAAGGCCGTGATTGAATGTTCCGGCTCAGATGAAGCTGTAGATATGGCCTGCCAAATCATATCTCGGGGCGGGACTATAGTAAATATGGGCGCTACCCGGACCAAAATTGCCTTTAATTATACTCAACTTAGAATAAAAGGTGTAACCATTAAATTTCCAATGAACCGGGTCAATCATAAAGACAACTGGTTTACTGCGGCAAAACTTCTCCATGATGGAAAAATCGAGGTAAAACAATTTATAGATAAAAGAGATAAATTGGTAAATATTCAAAAGGTATTAGAAAATTATGATGAAAATTGGATACGAGTAATTTTAGAGGTATAATCAAATAAATTCAAAGTTAGTTAGCATACATATATCAGTCTAATGTCCATAGTCCGAAACCAAGAAGTAAGAGTTATAAATATAATTTAAAGTATAAGAATTTCAATGTATAGCAGAGCTAACGCTCTGCGGCTACAATATCAACTAGTTTGTAGCTGCAAAGCGAAGCTTTGCTTAACTTGATGTATAGGAATTTCAATGTTTGTAGTTGTCGTAGACCCTTGGCGTGACTAACTTGGGAATCATAAAACTAACAAGAATAAAAACATGATAATTTACCCGCCTGCTAAGTCGTGGGGTTCCACTTCAAATCCCTGTTCATATCTAATATCTGAAAACACAGTTTTAGACAAAATAATGACAGTTTTAGCTATTGACGGTTTTCGCTATATACGTTATACTCTATTAGAGGAAGAACCATATATAAAAATATTTAATATTTTTAATAGAACTAATAAAAAAGGCTAATATTCGTGTTGTTTTACCCCGCTTGATGCGGGATTGTGTGCTCAGTCGGTCCGGTAGGTCCGAACTCCGAGCACTAACCCGATTCTTATTTATAACTGAATATGTGATCGGGATTGTGTTCTCGTTCGGTGCAGTAGCTCCGAACTCCGAGCACTAACCCGAAAAGGCTGCTCAAGGGAAACCTTGATGAGTTCGCAAAACCAAGGGCTAAGATAGTAACGCCAACAGGTTGCCGATAAAAGACAAACCACAAGCAAGTAAATCACAAGCGTGTAAACCGCTTTGTGATAAACCGCTTGTGGCTATCAAGCCAGCAAGGTTACCGAAAACAAATAAGTGAATTAGTAAATTAGCGAATTAGTTGATTAGGAAGAAACTACACCTAATAACCAATTGGTTGATTTTCTGATACACTTTTTTATTTACCAAAATTCTGAATTCTTTATCCTGATTATTGAGTTCTGAGTGCCGAATTCTGATTTCTGTTTACTGAATCCTGAAGCCTGTCAGTTGGACAATTTTATGACTAAACCCATTAAATTATTTTTATTATTAGCAGTGTTGGCATTAACCTGTATGATAACAGCACAAACATTATCTGCTGTGTTAAGTTTCAAGAGGGGATTATTAAACAACTGGTCTGTTTTATCTGAGTATAAAACTGACATTGATAAGGCAGCATACTATGGTGCAGATTCATATTCACCCTTCGGACTAACTCCGTCATATATAGAAGGCATTAAAAATAATACTCAAACGGATTATATCGGTTTAGGTATCGATTATGCTCACACAATAGGTATTAAAACTTATCTTTTTATGAGCATTGCCTCATATGCCAATAATGATTGGGATGCCTTTAAAGACAGTGTTTCTGCGCAGAACAATTTTCTTTCCAACCTGGAATGGGTATTGCAAAGATATCCCACTGTTGATGGTATAGAACTTGAAGAACCGTATTGTCACAAAGGCATACCGGCTGACGGCGGTGCAGCATGGCGTGCGTTCACCAATAGTTTTTTCACTAAGTGCAAAAATGTAGTGGCTAAATACAAACCTACCGACCAGCCCGATAAATTCACATGGTCATTCAATTGTGGCAGTAATTCTTATGGTGGTGTTTGGGGAAGTGGAATTGATACTGCCTATATAAATGATAATAGATTATTCAACGCATATGAGATTCAAAACTCCGGTCAATCTCTCACTGACTTTCAGAATAAAATTACGACATGGCAAGGCTGGTTCCCAAATCTTGAAGTTTTTTCGTGTGCATCTTTAAATTGGTCTAGTCTTTTAGACGCTTGCGGTCTACCGTGGCCTTATAACAGTTCTACATGCTGGAACCAGGCATTTTTTGACCAGGTTAAATGGGCTAAATCTGTTAATCATTCCGTGCGTATATTCATACAAGGCAGGCTTACTACATCCGCCACAATGTGGCCGAATGACACTACACCAGGCGCAACAGCAGGTGATAAAGTAATATATATTTGGGGCGGCACCCAGCAGTCATATTCCGCAGGAGTGCCATTGTTGATAACGAGCAGTACAAGCACACCCACAAAAGTAGAGGCAGAGAATTTTGATATGATGTCCGCCGGTTCAGGCCAGAATGAAGCATATTATGATACTACACTGGATAATCAGGGCGGCGCATACAGGACAACAGAATATGTAGAT
>JAQUMH010000022.1 GCA_028718185.1 Elusimicrobiota bacterium | reverse complement strand
AAATGCTCCATTCGTTCGGCCAGGCTGTCGCCGTCAGTTACGGTATAGGTAATAATATAAGCGAACCGTTCCTTTTCTTTTACTCGAACCGCTTGCTTACGGATAGCATCGGAAAAGCGAGCATGACGCCGGGACTGAGTACGGTTTGCACAAATCGGACATATTACCGGCTTTTTGCAGAAGTTACCACCGGACACCTTCAAAACCTGATCGTAATCGTTGCCGTTTTGAATGAACGTTGATTTTAATTCCAGGATATTGCAGCAAGAGGAAATGTGGTCGATTCGTTCGGAAAGATCATTATATGTCAGTCCGGAATCAGAAACGCTCTTTAGATCGCATAATTTAAGCGGATCAAATCTACGAATGTTTTCAACCATTCGTATTGAAATACCCTTAAGCTTTTTCAGCTTCCTTATGTCACACAAGCGAAACCTCTTTTTATAAGACCAGCGCCGCCAACATTAAGTGCTTGCGCCGGTTTATTTTTATAGGTATATTATCTGCATCGACAACAAGGGAGCTTTTCGCGTATCACACAAGCCGCAAATCGCACCTTGCACGAGCCCGACAGGAATGCCGGGCTTTTTTTATTCCTTCCCCCTTACCGCTTCAGCTTCAAAGCGGATAAAATTTTATCTGTTTTCTCTTTACCCTCTGTCGCGTCCAGGTGTTTAAGCAATCGCTGAAAGTTCCCACGATCTTTAACGATTGCCGCGAATTGTGGTGTAGCCCTGGCAACGGCCGCGACACCTTCAGCTTTTTTTCCGCCGCCAATGAGAAGCGGTAAAAACTGTTGTATGAAAGGCGTTATTTGCTCAATGATTGAAGTCTCTTTTTCCGTTGTTGCTGTCGGCATATCTTCCCCCGCTAATTCAATCTGATCTCTCATTCCTTCCCAGGCTTTTACTTGTGACAATTGCTGCTTTTTCAAAACTTCTGCAGTATCTTTAAAATTCTGCATCATGAAAGCTTTTATATCCGGGTCGGCCGGTCGAATTAATAGGGGAGTGATCATTCTCATAAACCGTTCGAACATTTCGAACATTTGAACGCTCGAATTATCTCTTACGATTAATTGACTTTGTTGCGGGGGGGCGCCTGCAGACTGTGGAAATGCAAGTTTATCAAATCGTGAATTAATTTTAAATTTGTATACCCTTGCCAATGATTCGCCTACTTTTGTAGGTGCCGCCATTATGAGCATGTACCGGCCGGAACCGAATGAGGTACCAATTACGTCTTCTGTTGGGGGATCGTCCTGAACGTATCTTTCAATGAATGATTTCTCTTCACCGGATACGGGATTTTCGTACTTGTACAACGTGAATGTTGGGGTTTCCTGAATTTCGCATTTTGCAAGTAATTCCTGAATACGAAGAGAATAGGTAGAGTTCGAGCGTTTAACTTCTCTTTCCTCGAAAGCTTCCGATTCCTCCAATTCCGGCAATTCATCTTTTGCGTGTCCAGTGTTTTTTGACATAACAATCAGCCCTTTCTTTTATTTAAAATGTATAGAAAAAAAAACCGGTCAATGCCATAGCAATTGTTACCAGAGCATTACCGGCGACACCTTCAACTTTATTCACGTAATCCGCAATAGTTCGGATTCCGGGATTAACCCGTTGAACCGAAGCGGGGAATGGTGTTTCCGGCTTGACCTTCCGCCACTTCGGATAGAATACCGATATATAAAGCTCCTGCTTATTGGCAAACGGTTTGAATTGATCCAGGTATCGTTTCACAATCGGCAGCTGATCGCTGATTGTCGGGCATTTAGTCACCAGGTCCAGCGAGTCTTTAAAGCCTAGAGCGGCCGCTGTCTTGTCCGTGAATTGTATCAACCCGCGTGCGGATGAAAAAGGGTTTTTCGCTTGCGGGTTCCATTTGCTTTCGAACTTTATCAGCTTGAAAAGATCGTCAGTATCTACCTGAAGCTGCATCGCAATAGCGTCAAGTATACCGAGTTCGTTTTCAGTAAGTTGAATCATTTCCTTTTTCCCCCGATCAAATAACCAAGAAAAAATATCCCTGCAGCAAACGGCAACGCTTTTTTAATTGCCATCGGTACCACCATCGGGAACCAGTCTATGCGAACATCACCCGGACCTGAAGCAGAAATCAGCTGCAGCTTTTTTTGAACCTCTTTGAGCTTATCCGCTTCGTAGTAAATACGGACGTAATCAGGTCCATAGATATAGGAAGGTGCAACGCCGGTCATCTTCTGCAGCAATAACCCGACACCTTGCGCCTTCGTTATAGATTGGATTGACGCCATGATATTCGGTAAAAGCTACTTTCCCGCTGTTTTCTTTTCGGAACCTGCAGGTGCAACTTTATCCGCAATACGTTCAAGTAATGCGACAGCTTTTTGGAGAGAATCAGCAATCGACTGCAGACAGTCAAGAACGTCCATTTTTTTCTCGGGCATTTCAGTCCTCCATTGTTAAAGAGATAAGAACAATCGACATATAAGTCCCATGCTGATAAATAAAAAGTCAATACCATTGATCGACAACAAGGAAATAATATTATATCCGGTTACTTTTTACGGTTTTTAAACCAGTTTTTCAAACCGACAATTAAGCCATAGACGGCAGTCACAGAAGAATAAGCCGCCGTTTTATCCATACCTGTTGTGGCGGAAATCGCTTCCGAAATAATCGGAATCAATATAGGAGCAAGTCCTTTTACAATCGACTTCGAACCGGAATACTGTTTCTTTTTCTGCTCTTCCATGATGTTGAACTCCTTTTCTGTAAGTAAGCGCCATGACACCGTTGATTATAAACCTCTCATAATTACACCGTCAGGTAATGAAGCGTGAGCTACTGTCATCCAAAGCTCACCAGCTGCAGCAGTTGCAAGAAGTTGAGTAGAACCGGACTTCAGGTGAGGTACTTTAATTGTTCCGTCTCCCGCATGTAATTCCAGAGCGGTTCCCGCGTGCAGATCGGCCGTTAAAGCAGAGTACAAATACAAATCATCGGCAGCATCGATTTCAACAGAATCCCCCCCATCGATATAGGTATCGAAACCGGCAGCAACAAACATCATGAAATCACCATCGGTATATATACTTGATCCGCCTACAGCTGTAAAGCGTAATTGCTGGAAAGGGGGAACATCTTCAGCGATAAGCATTAATATGCCCAATGGAGTTACAAGGCGATCTAATATAGGCGGAAACCCGGTTGAACCTTTACCTGATAATCCGCCATGATACATTATTTTTTTTGACATTTTATAAACCTATCATTAATACGCCATTTGGCAATGAAGCGTGTCCCTGAGTTCTCCATATTTCATCAGCGACAGCGCCGCAACCCGCTTGAGTAGCGCCGTTTTTAATACCCTTGAGAAAAATCTGTCTTCCCGCTCCGGACGCTTCAATATTTATTATGTTGGCAACCAGTGCCGCACGCGCTCCGGCCGCAAGCGCTGAAATAGCAACATCGGAATTATTTGACGAAATGTAAATACCGCCATCAACGCCGACACCGCCGACACCATTACCGGTAATATATGTATCCCCGACAACGGTTTGATTGAATTCACCGTCAACGTTCAAGGTGTAATCTGCAGCAGCGTATAAAGTTGTTGGTATTTGCGATTGCACTATTATTGTTCCGGCCGGATCAACAATTCTATCCATCGGAAGAAATCCCGCTCCCCCCGAACCGCAATTGGCTGCACCGCCATGATATACTTTTGATTTATTCATCGAAACTGACATACCTGACTTCTGAATTGACTTGAAAATCCAGTATCGCAAATACCGTAAATCGATAACGATATTCGCAACCGTATTGATGCAACGCCGATCATTGCCGGAAGCTGAATACAGGAACCGGAAAGGGAAAGCGTCAGAAAATCCCCTTTCTGGTCGCTTAAAATCCATGCGTCACAATCCCCATTATCGACGTATTTATCAATCGGAAGCGGATAGGTATATACTGCAACGCCTGTTCTCACCGTTCTTCTCACCGTCAATAACGGAAAATCGACAATTGAACCGAGATAATCTTCCTGAGGGATATTTCCGCCGACAGACAACCGCCGGACCCAATATACATAACCTGTCTGCAGCTCCATGACCGGCACATTTTGACAGGCAATAGTTCCGACAAAATCGTATCGGCCGGGAATGACTGCATTGAAAACCGCTTCGAACAGTGTGGAAGTCGGCAGGTACGTTGCTTTATGCATGTATTTATCTTGAATACCCATAATGCCCCCTACACTAATTCAAGCGGAAAATTGTGCATGACTTTGATAAATGGCACCAGGTGAATAGTTACACCGTTGAGCGCTGCCGGAACGCCGACCATTGAAAGCCGCATTGTATTCAATCCTGAATTAAACGGGAAGCATGTTTCAATACGAAACTTTTCCCCGATTTGGGTAGCCGAATCAACGAAAAGTCCCATTGCCATTTCGTAATTAGGAAACGGCATTTTCATTGTTCCGGCAAACCCGAATTGATTAAACGGTATTTGTACGCCTACTCCTGGCGGGGGGGGATCAGTGAACGCATATAATGCAATCGATGGACATGGATTTTCAACCACACCACCGCCCCCTGAAGTCGGTTCGTACATGATGAATCGTTCTGGAATAAAATATCCGTAGGAAAGCAATTCGATATTATCACCACTACGGAAATAGAAGAAAAATCCGTCGCTTGATCGCATCGGAACCGCTGCCGCTGCATCAGGTATTACGACAAAGTTAACAGCTGTATTTATAACCACGGCCGGACAATCGGCAGTGTTTGGCGTTAAAATGTCAATACGTTCGGGCATTAGTTTGTTCCTTTGAATTGTTCCATGCGTTTATCCGGTATCATATAGCCAACCAGGACGCAATCAATAAACGCCGGGAATGGTGTAGCGTTATGACCGCTGAAATAGATTTCTATATTATCACGTCGCGGCAACATCTCATTGATTGCGAAGTGACTTGTCGGACCTGTCGCCGTCATACCTGCAGGAGCGAACAGCTGGACACCATTTCCGCAAGGTGAAGTAAGAAGTTTAAGCGAGACAGGAGCATTTTCATATTCTCTATGTCGTGCACTGCCGCGCATTTCGATATTCATGCCGACATTAAACACTACTCCCGCCGCGTCAACTTCCGGATACTTACAACGCAAATGATGCAGCCAGTACCAATAACCTGCATCAATCGGGAAATAGAACTTTCCCCGCGCACCAGGGAACAATGGTACTCTCTGGTAAATAAGATACGGAAACATGTCCGGCAGCTTGTTTACCTCGATTTTTTTAAACACCTTCACCCCCTGGCTTTAGCTCTACATTCCTGTGCCGCCGCACCGGAGAATATCCGCTTGCCATGAAACGCAATCTCAAAAGTAACAGGTGTATTTGAAGTTGATGCAACATTCATCGTTATGTTCGCATTGACTGCAAAAATGTGCTGAAGTGGCATTGGATAGAAAAGCGTATTCCCGACCGGATCAAGAGCAGGTGCAACCGTCAAATTTGACTTGCGACGACCGGGAGTCAGAAACAGGTCGAACGGTATACGGTCGCTGAATAGCGGCCGGGTTCCGTCCCGAAGCTGACCGAACAGGTGATTTACTCCCGTATCGGTTATAACGGCCGCAACCAGGTCGATTGTCTCGAACGTGCCGGTAATGAATTCGCAAAAGAAATGCCCGACTTGCGAAACGTTTATTATTACATCGGTACCGCCCGACAGCGCCGGGATGGTCCCTTGCATGTAAAGGATATCCCTGTCTTGTGCATTCTGTATTTCGAAAGCTTCCTCAGGCTGCACAACCTGAGAATACAGTTTTGAAAGCTTGCCCATTTAAACCCCCGTTATTGTTTATCAGACAACCAGGAGCGCCCCCGGAATCCGGACAGGCGCCCCCCACTGGACGCGCTTACCGATTGGAATCAGTTAACGCGGACTTCGATTCCGCTTAATCCGAAGCGTAAACGGTCGCCTATTGTCGCGGCCGTTGGTGCAACGGAATGAGTGATCTCAACGAAATACTGAGTATTACCCGCCAGAAGAATCGTTTCATTAAGCGGAAATATTCCGTGAAATCGCGGTTGTATGATCGGAAAAACTAGGGTTACGGCCGGGTTCGTTGCGACGAGTGTCGCGGCACCGAGAAGTTCCTGCAGTGTCCATTGACCGAACTCCCGGTTATTGATCATGATAGTTGCGGTTGTGCGTGCAAGCTGCGTGTAGAAAGCCTGAATATCCGCGGCCGTTGCTTTGATTGCCGCGGTTGTCTCGGACACGTACATGATCTTGAGTGCCTTTACATAGAACTTGCGGTTACTGGGCATTACACCCGCTTGAGTGTTGTTTGTTTGGTCAAGCAAAAGCGCACCGCCAACGTTCTGAAAAAGCCTGTTCGTCAGTGGAGCGGCCGCGAGAACAAGTTCCGACCATAGAGTTCTGTTGATGCTGTCGCCCTGCGTGCCGGTTGTGCCGGATTGTACTTCCGCAAGTGCGGTAAGTTGACTTCCCTTATCCATGATAACCCCCATATACGGTTAGGTTGTAAATTTGTTACACCATGTAACATTAAAAATAAAAAATAATCCGTTTTTTACTACCGATCAGATATCAGCGGCCGTTGAATACTCCTCGCTGCCGATTTCATCAACGCCGATCTCCTCAACGCCGGTATAATCGATTGCATTGCCATCATTATCGTATTCAATGCCGACCAGGTCGGGAGAAACGACAACTCTTTCTTCACCCGCTAAAAGTGGGACATTCGGGAATTGCGCACGGATAGCGGCAACGCCCCCCATGACGACCATACCCGTTGCAAGCTGCTGCACCAGCTTATTACGCTTGCCAATGGTTAAAGCGAGCAGAATACCCGCCAGTGCCGGAGACAGAGCCTTAAGCATCGGCTGAGGTATCGGCAGCTTATTGCTGATCATACCCGCCGCCAGTCCGCCACCGATTGCGACAGCTGCATCTTTCACCATATTGATAACACCGGCTTTTCCCATTCCGCCGCCTGCCTTACGTGTCCGGCGATAGCTTTTTTTCGAGCTTTTCGCCAGACTCCTCCGTCGATTTTTCTTTGCCATCGCCGGAACTCCTTTCCTCTTTGAACGTTTTCTCACCTTCGGAAACTCTTTCGTGAAGGTTGATTTTTTCATGACCTTTTTTTTACGGCGTTTCGTTTTCGTTCCGCCCCTGGCTTTTTTCATCCGCCTGGCGAAAGCGTCACGTTCCGCCTGAGTCCATTTACGTTTTTTCTTTGCCATATAATACCCCCGGTTAAAAATCAGCCTTTATGTGTAAATGTTTTTAATTGTGATAATAGATAAGCAGCAACCCCCATACCGGCAACAATCAGTACCATTTTCGAGGTACCACCGGCCTTTACTGCAGCACTTTGCACTTTCTCAAAAACGCCTCTTTCAGTCGTGAACGTTTTCCGTGCTTCAGTGCTCTCTTTCCATCCTGCAGGGTTCCACTTCGCAAACGGTATTTTCCCATCTCTCGAAAGCACGAAAAGAGCGTGAAAAAATTTAATTACAATTGATACGTCTACATTCGTTCGGTCGGCAATTTGCGCCGCCAGGCTTAAAGACTGTTTTGAAAGCGTGCCGCCGTTGCCGGAAGCATCAGGAGAAACGGAAAAAGATACGGGCTGATATCCTTTCGACATAAGCGCGGCATACTCATTGTATAGATTTTTAATGAGGGTGATATTATATCCGCCAGGCTGAAAAAATGCAGAAAGCTTTTTTGCTGCAGCCGTTCCCTTCAGTTGCTTCTTTGTGAACGCCGCAACCTTCTCCTCCCAGGTCAACCCGAATATCCCCATAGTTTCAGGGGAATCGTTGCCGAAATCAACGATCATTGTTTAATTACTCCCCATAAATAGAGGGATAAGGGCGGCAAGTGCAGCAAATGGAAGCATTGCACCGATACCACCTTTTTTCTCTGCAGGTGCCGCCGTTGCCGCTTCCCCCTCTTCATCGGTCGTCATAGGTGCCGATGTAGTTTCACCGCGCCGTATCTGTTGACTGACTGCAGCCGGTACAACAGCCTGCTCTTGTTCGTCCTGTGATTCCGCCGCCGCTTCAGCCGCCGCCGCTTTTTTTGCCGCTTGAACCTGCTGCACTTTTTGAGTAATCTTTTTTGTTGCCTTTGCTGAGGCTATGATAGGAGTAGCCGCTAGGAGTGTCGCCGTAGTGGTCGGCATAAGTGGAGCAAGCGCAAGCCCTGCAGCAATCCGTAAAGGTTTCGGCAGCTTTTGGATATTCGAGACTACTTTCTTTTTCGCCGCTTTAATCTGATTTGCCACTTTCACGCGCTCTTTTTTACTGGTCGCGAGCTTTGCAGCTTTGACAGTGACGCCGGTCGTCATGATGGATGCCGTAGTCGCTGGCATAAGAGGAGCTATCGCAAGCCCTGCAGCAACCCGTAAAGGTTTCGGCAGCTTTTGGATATTCGAGACTACTTTCTTTTTCGCCGCTTTAATCTTATTCGCTGTCTTGACGCGCTCCTTTTTACTGGTCGCAAGCTTTGCAGCTTTAACGCTTGCGGCCGTAGTTGCTGCTGTCAACATTGTAGTTGGAGCGACGACAGCTAATGAGACTTTTGCTAATGCCCGTAAAGGTTTCGGCAGCTTCTTGACTGCTTTCTGCACCTTCTTCTTTGCTGTTGCAACTTTTTTCTTGACCTTCTTAACGAACTTTTTTAACGCCGCCCCCATCAATTCGGGATTTTCAGAATTCGCTATCATGTAGCGGATTTCATCATTCGAAAGATTTTCGAACTGTCGCGGGTTACCGGCACAATGAGTACATTTCCCGTAGTTGCCGCAATTGATATCTACATGACAATTAGGAGCGCTTACCGACTGCCGCGACATTGCCGAACGCGGCCGGTTGAATTGTATTTTGCTCCCTTGCTTTGATATCCCGCCGACACTTCGTAAATTGGTACCGAAATAAACAGTCATCTTTTACCGCCCTTCTTTGACAGCATCAGCGCCAGAAGGGAAACACCGGCACCAATTACAAGCGGATTTTTCAGCATGTCGGCCATACCGCCGACAGATGATTGAATAATTTGGGGTGATGAATCATCCTGGCTTGTCGCCGCCCGATCTGTCCATGTTACGCCGCCAGGTCCAAGTTGCGCCGTCCCCCTGTCGGTCGTAAGCTGCACGCTCTTCGTTTTTTTTGCGATACCCTTTATCTTCTTGCGGATATCGTCAAACCATGTACCCATTATTTCAGGGTCGTTTAAATCGATACCTAACCGGGTAGCGTGCCGAACCATGCGCACCAGGTGCCCTTTCGTTTTCGGACTTTGAATATGTTTTTTAATTGCCCGAAAAACTTTCCTTTTTCGTCCCGACAATTCGGGATATACGCCAAAATCTTTAACCATGATCACCTCACTTTTTTTTCATCATCATCATGACAAAAAGGGCAGCAACCGGTATGCCGATTATCATGATTCTTTTTTGTGCTGCAGCTTTCTCCTGTTTCTCAAGCTCGATTCGCCGCTTTTCAGCCGCCGCCGCTGCCAGGAGTGCCGCTTTTTTTTCTGCATCGGCTTTTTTTGCATCGGCTTTTTTCTGCTTCTTTTTCCCGACTGCTTTCTTTATCGCTTTGATTCCTTTCGGAATCGCACCGATCAGCGCTTTCCCTGCAGCTGCAATAATCGGCCATATACCGAGATATTCCGGGTACTTCGAATTGAGGTATGCAATCTGACCGGATGTTAATTGATTCGTACCTGTCAATAAATCAGCATCAGAGCATTCAATGCCCAAAAGTTCCGCTACTTGGTACGGATCATCACCCATAAAGGAGTATTGTTCATCGGTATCATCATCATCTCCTTCAATGGTTACCAGCTGAGGTTTCGGATTCCATTTCATTGCAATACCTCCATATTCGTGATTCGTTTCGTTTCGAACGGACGATAATACGGATAGGTCGCGTCAAAGTTCAACCATAAACCGCAAAAACCGATCTGAGGAAAAACGTGGTGTATTCTCCCGGTCGGCAGTCGGGAGGAAGCAATCAACCGATAAGGCAAACCGCGCCGCCGCAAGTAAGCAGACAGAACAATTGCTTTTTTCTTGCAGTCCATGCCCTTGTTTCGTTGCCGGATTATTTCACCAGGGCGGGCAACCACTTCAACCGGTTTCGTGTCTTTTCGATACGGGATTCTTCTTACAAAATTGTACGCTTCGTTGATTGGTAGAGAAGAGAAGGGAATAAGCTGTCCGTGCCTGGACACCTTTACATGATCAAGGTCGTGATAATAAGAGTCAATCAATCGATGCATTTCAGTCCCGGTTTCATTTTTCGATTTCAACCGTTTCGAGGTTACCATGATTTAACCCTTTAAATGGATAATACCATATACCGACATAAAAAAGCAAGGGGAAACGGCAATATTTGCCGCTTCCCCTTGAAACGCTCGAAATGATATAAATTAATGTATTTTGTACCTTTTGCGCTCCATTTTAATGATTGTTTCAAGAGCTTTCTTTCCGACTTTCTGAACGTCAACAATAATCCCGGTATTGAAAAGATTGATCGTAGTTGTTTTATCCCCTCTTTCTATGGATTTTAAAAGCTGCTCATAGACGCGGATTCTGACACGGGCAAGTATGCTATCGGCCGTCATGTCGGGAACCCCATATCGATAATTTTCGTTTCAAGTTCCTGAAATTTTTCGAAGGTGGTTTTCCCGTTGCGGTCGATAACCAGGCCGATATTATTCACCCGTTCGAACAGCTTGTTAAGTCTACGTTCATGTTCTGCAGCAATTGCCGCCAGGGCTATCACAGCGTTTCTATAGTCCGTTACTTGTAGCTTACAGATAGTCAATTGCTGAAAGAGTAATTCCGGGTCACTGATTTCTGATCTAACCTCCGTTTTCTGCATCTTTCACCGCCTTATCAGTATCCGCCGCCTGTCCTGATAAATACTTCAGGAGTATATTGCAGTTACCTATCGCGTGCGATAGCTGACCGGTCATTTCAACCGCTTTCGTGAGAATGTCCATTTCCGCTTTTTCGTCAATCATAACCGTGCAATTGAATTCAGCAATACGGAAGATATGACCGCTCGTTATTCCGATACAAAAGAAGAAAGCATCTTCTTTTTCCTTAGGAACGTTCTCAATCATTTGAACGCGCTTTTGAGTAGTATAACCGATCACCGGAAGAAATTTACCCTCAGGCATATCTTGAGGTAAAAACTTCGGATCACCGGAAAATTTTACCTTTAACTTTCTGTTGAAATAAACCATTATTTAATTTCCTTCAATTGTTAATAGTTAATGAATTAAAGACGCTTATCTTTTGCAGTGATCTTTTTTCCTTTCGTTTTTAAGGTTCCGATACTTGCAACGAGTGGCAGCAATTGCTTAACAATATTCTGCTGTTCTGATCTTGATACTACCCGTTGCATCGATTCCCGAATTTCCATCTCAAACCGTTGCGCTTCAATATTACCGATCTTTTCGAAAATATCGATAGCACGGTCGAACCGGGCAAGAATACGGTTGATTAAAAGATTGTCCTCATTCGGAAGCACATAGCTTCCTTTTTCAGAAATCGGCTTAAAAGGTCCGAACCTTTTCGATTTTTTGTTCATAACGAACTCACTTTCTTTTCTTTGATTGTTTAGGAAATAGATTCTCTCCCCGTTGCGATTCTGGAATATATCCACTTTTTCGAATAGTCGCCGCTTTCGTTGCTACGTCCTTCATAACCAGGACATAGCAATAATTCGAGACAGACATTTTTTCGAATTCTGCAGACAATGCCAGGTCGTCGAATTCTTTTATTGTGAAGCACAAGTTAACCCGCTTACGATCTGCCTTTATATCATCTTTACTCACTTTCGCTTTTCTTCTGCTCATCTTCACCCCCTTCCTTTATTTGTTTCGCGAATATACTTCGGTCTTTTTTATGATCAAAAGAAAAATTATCATCTTGATTTTCGAAATAATACCAGGAACAATAATCTTTCAGTGTTACCTCTATGTTCCTTTCCTCGATTGAGAATTCGCATAGAGCTTTCTTTATTTTATGATTGTAGAAATAAATAGACATTTCCCGGAAGACTTTTTCTACCGGGAAATGTAGTGCCAGAATAGTTTTCTCCTTTCCGCTAATGGTTAATTGATGATAAACCAAAAAAATCGTTTTTACTATTCCTACCCATTTAAATAATGATTCCGAAGTCACTTCCTGACAGATTAAAACTTTACTCATTGCAATTCACCCCCTTCGTTCTTACCCTACAGCCTGCCGCTCCAGGGTGTAGGTTAAGAATCAAGCAACTTTGCCGATGTATTTTTCCGTCACCTTGTCGCCGTCTCTATACTGCAGGTATGCAAAAGCAGCATGCGGGCATTTTTTACATTTCTTACCGCACTTCACCCGTTTTATCCGTATTGAACCGACATGGTTTCTGCCGTCTTTACCTTTAATCAAACGGTTTTCCCCTTCGTTCACCGAATCGGTTTTGACATATTCATTACCTTCTTTTCTTAAAATATCATAGCTCATTTTAATCCCTTCCGTAATTTATCAATTAATAAATCCAGATACATTAGAGCGTGCATTTTATCTTCTAATTGATGCTTATTTACATAAGAATAAGCTTTTATTGTGTCGATTCTGGCTTTTTCAGTATTAACCATATTGATTAAATTGCCGATATCTTCAATCGACAGCAATACCTTTTTATCTTCATTCGCCATAGCTTTACCTTTCGATATTTTTTTCAATTTTTTCTATTCGTTCGTTTAATTGGTTGAAACTCTTTTGAGTCATGTATTCAATTTTCAACCAGGCAAGCCCACAAGCCGCAATTGCTACTATAATTAGAACAGCGTAAAATATTCCATCGCTTTTTGTTATTCTTAAATAAGTTTCTTCTTTTTCATCACTCATACCGGCAATTCTCCAGTTTTTTGAAAATGTAACTGAATGGAAAGCTGTTCTCGAATAACGTTTTTTTCAAGCGCTTCTATTACGTCATCAAATGAACATCCATTTAAATTGGCTATCTCTTCAATGATTGCAAGAGCTTGCTTTTTTCTCATATTTCTTATTTCAATACTGCTATAATCAGGTTTCATTTTATTCATATTATCACTCCTTAATTCCCAATTTTTCAGGATACTTACCGCTGAAATACAATACGGTTAAATACTTTCTACATTTCGATTTTTTAAAGCATGGTTTGCAATCTTTTAAAGACATAATCAATTTACCTTTACAAGGAACCTTTTCTTTACTCATTAAATCACCTGAATATTTCTTCTGAAATCACCGAACCTTTGAGTATACATTCCATAAATCCATTGAGCTTTATCAAGCAAAATCTCATAATATCCCTTTTCGATATTACTATAGATTGAACCTTCCCCGAATTCACATCTTACCCTTGTTCCAAGTCTCAATTTTTTTGATTTTTTAACAGGCATTTTTTACCCCCATTTCAAACAATAAAATCTTCCGGCTTGTACCTTGGAGCTATTCCCTCCAGGCCGTCAGTTAAACCGCTTGCAACCTTTCCGCCCTTTGATATCAAAAGCTCTATGTGGCAATCTTCCCCGAAACACTTACCATGAAAAAACCTTCTTAATCCGTATTGATATCCCGCCCGATATTCAGCACTGCAGAAAGTTTTCACCTGCAGCATGTAGCTGCAGAACTCTTCAAAGCTGATTTTATTTGTAATCATAAATCATCATTTCTATAACTTCATTCTGAAGTGAAATGTAAGTTCCCCACGAAATTAGGCCACTACTAAAGGCGTTTTTAAGTCCAATCAGAAGTAGGTACCTATTTTTTACTGTGATATTCATTAAAACCCCCTCGATTAATGTTACACCATGTAACATAATGATACTGAATTGCTGCACAAAAATCAATAGGTAAATTTTTCCTACTGTGACAAATAATGACTTAAGTATCAAGATTTATGTAGCGCGGCCGCTCCCGGACACGGCCGTCGACGGAAAACCGGCAATTTTTGCCTGGCGATCGCAAATTGACAAGCAATAAAAACACCAAAAAAAAGCCGATCGCGACAAAACCGGCAATTTTTGCCTAGTGATTATACCGATTAGGAGTATGCTGCAGCCGGATCGACACGCCGGTTACTACTGCCGGGAGTGCCTGCAGGTGAAAAGTTAATTTATCCGGAGAATTCGGGGGAGAGTCTACGACCAGGCAAGGGACACCAGATCACGGTAATTTATTCCAGGGACGTATACACCATTCAGCGCCAGGGGTGCATGATATTTGTCACAGTTTGGTTTACAGACAATACCACCTTCATAAGTGCTTCTATTTTTGTAACTTATGGATTGACGATATAATGTGTATAACTGATTAACTCTATTCCTGAATTGCTGCTTTAAGTTATCCAGGACAACAGACAGGCTATCCCCGTAGTGGTTACGCTGTTCAACCAGGTGTTTGCGCCGGCGACGATAATCACCTAAAAGCCGACCGACTTCAGAGCGCGTTTTCGTTATCTCTTCATCTTCGAGCAGGTCGCGCACGGTACCAGGTACCGGCTCACCGTAACACCCTTTTTCCCGGTCATAGGTAAGAACGAAAGTTTCCTCATCGTTTGCGGCCGGGTCATTATAGTCGTCACCAGGTACACCGCGAAACTCTCCGTATGTTGCGACAAAGCGCTTATTGAATGTATCGGTAATAATGGTAATCATGTCGGCAGGTACATTGTCGGAAGGTTTCAGGGGATACTTTAATATTTCGTTTGCCTGGCGGAAAACAGAATCCTCAAACGACATTGCCATATATTGCGCTTTTTTCTTTTCGGAACAATTCGCCGGGACATGGTGAATAGGTTCAACGGATATACTCATAGAATCCCCGCCAGTTGCACGCAACCATTCCGCCGACACCTTTGACGCCGGAACCGATTCCCCGCGAAAGGAAACGCTCCTAAGCGCTATACGGTCAAGAAATCGTCGTGGAATATTACTACCGTACCTCCGCTCTAGTCGTTTCTTGCGTTTCTGATCGTAGACATGATAATCAATAGGCTTATCGGTGAACACCAGGTCATGACTGTGAGGGTGCCACTTTTTACCACCTTCACCGCGCTTTATCTCAACGGCCGAAATAGCCGCCCGAAACTTTGAAGCTTCACCCTTTGACCGGCCATCGATACGTTTCTGACCGAACAGCCGGAAAGCTTTTTTCGATTCCTTTAAATGCTCCATTCGTTCGGCCAGGCTGTCGCCGTCAGTTACGGTATAGGTAATAATATAAGCGAACCGTTCCTTTTCTTTTACTCGAACCGCTTGCTTACGGATAGCATCGGAAAAGCGAGCATGAC
>JAQUMH010000021.1 GCA_028718185.1 Elusimicrobiota bacterium | reverse complement strand
TGTTTTTTTGTTCATTATTAAACCCCTTTGATATTGTAAAGTCTATTTTTTACTTTTTCAGACGATTATACAATATTTTAAGGGTTAAAAAAACAACACAAAAATACTATTAAGCCCATTGCGAGCCTGCCTGCCGGTAGGCAGGTGTAAGCAAAGCAATCTCATAATATACAAAGAATTACTATCAAGCCAACAAGGTTACCGAAAACAAAAGAAGTGGATTAGTAAATTAGTAGATTAGCGAATTAAGTTGAAATAAACTTAATTAACTGGTAAACTAATTATCTATGGTACTTCTTTTTTTATTCACGGAACTCGGAGCTACTGCACCGAGTTAATTATTTTGGAGTTCCCTACTGGAAACCCAAAATAATAATAAATAATCCCGAGACAAAGGCGAGGAATGAAACAATTTTTCATTATACATAACACAAATTGAGAGAGTGGATAGATTATGAGAAACAATAAGAAAGTAATTAAATTTGTAATGAGTTTAGTGTTGACACTAATGGTGGCGTTTGCACACGGTGCCACAGTTAGTGTAGATTATTCTCAATCTTTGGGTCCATTCAAAACATACAACCAATATATAAACCAAACTATGAGTGTTAAAGGATCTACTGATAGTGTTAATGTCGGAAAAGCAGGAATCACTCTTACGCATGTGTTTTATTCATTAAAAGCTGTGTGTCCTAGTGAACATGTTTATACATGGGGAACATTGGTACCAAATACGCCTTATGGAAATGATTCAATTGTTCAGGATGTAATCAATAATGGCGGAGAACCCTCGATTATGATTGCACCTGCAATGCCTGACTGGCTTGGTTTTTATATAGCGAATCCTTTAACAACTAATGCTGAATATGTTGTACCTGAGAACTACGCAAAGTGGCCTAACTACGAGAACCTAATCTATGATGTGCTTAGTCATTTTAAAACTAAATTTCCCCAAATTAAATATATTAGTCTTTTTGAAGAAGCAGATACTTTATGTTTAATTTCGAACGGCGTACCTAGCCCTGTTTTTTACCCGAGAGTCTGGGGTAGAGGTGCTGGTTGGAGCGTATATGATGATGGAACTCCCGTTGATTTGACTGGTGGCGAGATGTATAAAAGATTTTACCTGCATACCTCAAGTGCCGTAATAAAATTTAACAATGATAATAACTATAATTTTAAGCTAATTGGTCCTACTCCAAGTGCAAGCCCGCCAACAATGTTAGCGCATATTAAACAGTTTCTCTACTTTATGAAAGAGATGCGTGACCATAATCCACCTATACCTCTCAAGGTTGATGCTATTTCGTGGGATCAATATAGTGATGCCCTTGATGACAGTATATATTCAATTGCAGGTTTTGCGAAAGCAGTTAATGCAGAAATAGTAAGCAGTGGATTTGCTAATATGCCATTACATATCAAGGAATGGGCTAATGACGTGGGTAGATATCTTAAGTATCCAACCAATGGCGCTACCCTTATCGAAAATGCCTCTTATAATGTAGCATCATGGAAAAAAATTATGGATGCCGGTTTGGAAATTTATCCATTTTTTTGGGCTTTGAATTCTTCTCTATTTCCTCCTAATCCATGCCCAATGGCTAATGGCACAAATGTAGAGATGCCTGATGGCACAGTAGCTCCTATGTATAATGTTTTCAAAATGATGACAATGCAAAAAGCAACACGATACAAGGCTGAATGCACAAGTGTTTTTGTAAGCAGTGGTGTATTTCCGTTAGCAAGTGCCGACAGCGGAGCAGTTGTTTTAATGATAGCTCGCTGTAACACAAATGAAAATATAATCATCAATCTTAACAATCTTCCTGCTTCATTTCAGTCTGGAAATATTCATTTCGAGCGGTACCTGATTGACGAAATGCATAGCAATTTTCTCTATAGACTAAGTAATCAGAATCTCGAAAAGGTAGATAACATATATCTTGCACCTGGCACTAAGCAATTTACTTTATCTACTAGTGCCGGTTGGATGAAAAATGATGTTTCACTTATAGTAATGACACCTTCAGTGACAACACCCGACACAACACCGCCTACAATAACAATAACCTCGCCTATAAATAATTCAACAGTACCGACCTCGCTATTAACGGTAAGCGGCACAGCATCAGATAATGTAGGTTTGAGTGATGTAGAATTGAAGGTGGGTGCGGGAGGAACATACACCACAGTTAATGGGTCAACAACATGGAGTAAGAGCGTAACCTTAGCAAGTGGTTACAATGTGATATATGCCAGTGCGACAGACACATCTGGTAATCAGAAAGGGACAACAATAGCGGTAACATATACTCCGCCACCCGACACGACACCACCCTCAAATATAACCACCTTAGTGAGCGGTGTTGCAACCAGTAACAGTGTAGTATTGAGTTGGACATCAGTAGGTGATGATGGTAACATAGGCACAGCGACTGAGTATGATATCCGTTATGCAAATGTAAGTATAAATGATAGTAATTGGGCGACAGCGACACAATGCAGTGGAGAACCTACTCCATTAGTAGCCGGTAATAATCAGAGTTATACCGTCCAGGGCTTAAGTGCAGGAATAACATATTATTTTGCGATGAAAGTCCGAGATGAAGTGCCCACCAACTGGTCAGGAATATCCAATATAGCAAGCAGAGCAACAATGTTACCCGACACCATAGTACCCGCAGATATAAAGACATTAGCGACAGGTAGTGCAACCAGTAACAGTATAGCGTTAAGTTGGACGTCAGTAGGTGATGATAATAATATAGGCACAGCAAGTGTATATGATATCCGATATGCAACATATAGTATAAGCAGTAGCAACTGGGATAGTGCAGGAGTAACGCAATGCAGTGGCGTGCCAACCCCACAGATATCTGGAACACTTCAGAGTTATACCGTCCAGGGTTTAAGTGCAGGAATAACCTATTTTTTTGTAATGAAGGTAGCAGATGAAGTGCCTAACTGGTCAGGAATATCTAATGTAGTAAGCGGTCAGGTGAATAGTCAGGGTAATATATCAATAGGAAAATCAGTTACAGTATCATCAACAGAATCAGGATATGGCAATGTGGCGAGTAAAGCGGTAGATGGAAATGCAGCAACGCGATGGTCATCAGAGTATAGTGACCCGCAATGGATACGAATAGATTTAGGCGGAACATATAATATAAACCAAGTTGTGTTAAGCTGGGATACTGCATATGGAAAGAATTACCAGCTCCAAGTATCAAGTAATGATATAAATTGGACAACAATATATACAAAGACAGCTGGGATAGGTGGAGTAGAGACACTCAGCGGTCTTACCGGTAGCGGCAGGTATATAAGGATGTATGGAACAACTCGAGGGGTTTCAATAGGAACAACACTTTACGGATATTCGTTATATGAGTTTGAAGTATACGGGACAAGTGGAACTACACCTACAAAGAGTATAACAATAACCTACCCGAATGGCGGAGAGAATTTAATAGCCGGCAGCCAGCAAACAGTAACATGGACAAGTGCAGGCGGAGTAGGAAATGTAATGCTCCAGATATCAGAAGATGGTGGAACAACATGGAGTACTCTTGTCCCCAATACACCAAATGATGGTAGTGAAGTAGTAACCCTACCCAACAGTGCGAGTAGTAGTTGTTTAATAAGGTTGGTAGAGATAAGTGGTGGAACTACTGATACTTCAAATTCTAATTTTGCAATAACAGTAACAGGTCAGATGTCATTTGGGAACAATGGTAACCCATGGCAAATAGGGGTAGCAATATCAACAATAGAAGCAGAGAACTATGATGCAGGTGGTCAAAACGAAGCATATTATGATACAACACCAGGTAATCAAGGTGGAGCATACAGGACAAATGAGGATGTAGATGTAGAGGCAGTCCCTGGTGCCAGTAATGGCTACGATATAGGGTATGTAGTACCTGGCGAGTGGTTAGAATACAGTGTAAACGTAAATCAAGCTGGCGACTACAAAATAATAGTAGGCGCAAGTTATGGTGATGTGTCAACTGCAAGTCCGTTCCACATTGAATTCGGTCCGCATGGTGCAACAAACATTATAACACCATCAGTAAGCGTACCTAATACAGGTGGATGGTGGAACTTTACAGATGTAACAGTTGCAGACTCAGTAACGCTTACTCAAGGCAACCAAATAATGAAATTAGTAATGGACACAGGAGCAGGCGCTAATAACGGTAATTTTGATTACATTAAGATAATAAGACTAAGTGCTGACACAACTCCGCCAATAATAAGTAATATAACAGTGCCTACCGGAACACTAACCGGTAATTCAGTAACACTAACATGGACAACAAATGAGTTATCTAATAGTAAAGTAGAGTATGGCTTAACTACAAGTTATGGCAGTGCAACGTCGGTGACAGATACCGGTGGAGTATACTCACACAGTGTTACACTAAGTGGTCTTACTGAAAACACAACATATCATTACAGGATAGTGTCCGTAGATATGAGTGCTAATACAACAATAAGTGGCGATTATAGTTTTACAACTATTCTCAATGATTCTAATCCACCTCTAATAAGAAATATAACTGCCAGTGTAACACAGAACAGTGCTATAATAACATGGAATACCGATGAGAACTCAGACTCACAAGTAGCATATGGAACTACAACGGCAATGGGCGCAACAACCACATTAGATCCCGGTATGACTAGGCTGCACAGTGTCCCGCTTAGCGGGTTACAGAAAGGAAATACTTATTATTATATTGTTTGTAGTCGTGACTCATCCGGCAATCTAGCAACATCATTGCAATATAATTTTAAGACATATAACAACAACATAAAGCACAGGATATATACCTATTACTACGATGATGGAACAACCACTACGAAGATAGGAGCATCAGCATCAACGAGTTTAAAATTCTTGGTACAGGTATATAATGTAGATGCAAACAGTTTAGCTACGGATTATACGGGAACACTAACACTTACGACAAAGAAAACCAATGGTGATTCATTGGATACAGTTGATGAAACGTTAACAGCTGCAGATGCAGGCGAGAAGGAGGTCACAGTACCATTCCGCAGTAACATAAATACGGTAGAGTTAACAGGTGATGTAACCGCACCGGTAGTGATAAATTTCAGTGATATGTATATATCAAAGTTAGTAGGTTATCAGGGTGGTTCAATACGAGGTGCCAACGGACTAAAGATATTAATACCTACAGGCGTTCTATCCACAAACAAGTATCTTGCAGCTATACCGACAAGAGTACCGCCGTCCGTAGGTAACACAACGCAATATGTTAATACCAGGAACCCGGTATGTTATGATTTTGGCGAGTTATCATTTAGTGGAAGTGCGGAAAGTGCACCAACACTACAAAACCAGGTATTTGCACGGTCAGTAAACATAACAATACCGTATACAGCATCGGATATAGGGACATTAAACGAAGATGGACTTAGAATCTACTACTGGACCGGTACAGATTGGACTTTGGTGACAGGAGTCCAGACAGTAGACAAAGTAAACAACACTGTGACCGCAACAGTTAAACATTTTTCAACATATCGCATATTGGGCAGTTATGTATCTGCTGATTTAAGCGACATTAAAATCTATCCTAACCCGTATAATCCTGATACAGCAGCACAAGGTAAATTAAAAGTAATAAACCTGCCGACTAACAGTGTAATGAAATTGTATAGTGTAGACGGTGAATTAGTCCGAGAACTCAAAGAGCTCGACTTTGGTAATCTTGGCTGGCTCGAATGGGATGGCAAGAACGCCAATGGTGACAAAGTAGCCAGAGCAGTATATATATACCAGATAGAAGACACCGCCGGTAGCAAGAAGACAGGAAAGATAGGATTAGTAAAATAAACCAGAAAATAGAAATTAAGATACAACAAATTTCCATAAATTACGATAAATTTCACGAAGTAAATTTCTATATCTTTACACTTTACTAAATTAAAAAGTAATAATATGAAAAAAAAATATTTTATAATATTTTTGGCAATGTTTTTCACTGTAATAGGTGTGATGAACGCAGCAACCCCTTTAAATCCTAATATGATACACAACGCACGGAATCTTCTCAATTATATTTACTCTATAGAAGGAAATCATATATTATCCGGACAGTTCGGTTATTTAAAATCAACTGTAGACGGAATGCTTATAGATGATAAAATCGCAAGTGTTACTGGTGGTAAAATGTCTGCCATACGTGAATATGGTGCTCATGGTGATAATGGTAGTAATGTTTCATTTGATTCTGTCGATAACACAGTTGTGAAAATTAAAGCAGATTGGAACAGCTACAATAGAATTCCCGAATTTAGTTGGCATATGAGCTTACCGCCATTAGTGGAGACTATGGACACTTCGCAATTGGGAAACAATGCTGACTATTACAAATTGGTTACACCGGGAACAACTGAGAATACCAGTTTCATTAGTAAACTGGATTTTATGGCAGTCAGATTAAAACAATTGCAAGATTTAGGCATACCCGTTTTGTGGCGTCCCTTTCACGAGATGCAAGGAACTGGGTTCTGGTGGAGTTTTGGTGGTGATCCTATAAAATATAAAAATCTCTGGAAATATATGTACAATTATTATACTAACGTAAAAGGGCTGAATAATCTTATATGGATATGGGCAGCAATCCCAAATAGTTCTTACAACGCCGGCGATTTTTACCCTGGAGATCAGTACGTAGATATAGCGGGTTATGATCTCTACGGTCTAGATGCTAATGATCCTCCAAGTATGTATGATTATCTTCTTGGTAAATATAATACTCTTAAGAGTATAACTTCCAAACCTTCTACGTTGAGTGAAAATGACGTAATTCCAGACCCCGCTCAACTTGACCAAAGAAACATAAATTTTGTGTGGTTCCTCACTTGGCAAGGTACATTCCTTAGTACAAATTCTAATGCCCGGTTGAATTATGTTTATAATCATCCTTATGTTATAACGGCTGGTAATGCCCTTGCAATTCTAAAGAGTGTTAGCACAGATACAACACCACCCGCAAAAATAAACACATTAACGAGTAGTGTTGCAACCAGTAACAGGTTGTTGTCGTGCAGTGTAGCGTTAAATTGGACAACAGTAGGTGATGATGGTAATACAGGAACAGCAAGTGGGTATGATATCCGGTATGCGACATTTAGCATAACAAGCAACAACTGGGATGATATAAGTGTAACTAAATGCGGTTTAGAACCTCTTCCATTAGTAGCCGGAAGTAACCAAAGTTATACAGTAAATGGTTTAAGTGGAGATACAGTCTATTATTTTGCGATGAAAGTAGGCGATGAAGTACCCAACTGGTCAGACATATCCAATACAAGTTGCAAAACTAACCCTACTCCAACAAATTTAGCATTAAATAAAACGGCAACATCTTCTTCTGTGGATGCATCATTTCCAACTAGTCAAGCAGTAGATGGTGATGCAAAAACTTACTGGTTGGCAGGGAACTGGAATGATTCACAATGGATAAATATAGATTTAGGTGCAACATATGGCATAACAGAAGTTGTATTAAGATGGTATGAACTTGACCCATACATTACTTATGCAACATCTTATGAGATACAAATATCAGCTAATGGTACAGACTGGACAACAATATATCCAAAGACAGGAGGAACAGGTGGAACAGAAGATATTCAGTTAAATGGCAGTGGAAGATTTGTTCGGATGTATGAGATAACAAGATCGGGTAGTTATAGGCTTGGGTTACCTGAGTTTGAAGTATATGGGGGAACACCAGTTCCCGACACGACACCACCCTCAGATATAACCACATTAGCGAGTGGTGTTTCAACCAGTAACAGTGTAGTATTGAGTTGGACAACAGTCGGCGATGATGGAAAAGTAGGCACAGCAAGTGTATATGATATTCGTTATGCAAATGTAAATATAACAGATAGTAATTGGGCGACAGCTACACAATGCAGTGGCAAACCTGCTCCATTAGTAGCAGGTAATAATCAGAGTTATACCGTCCAGGGTTTAAGTGCAGGAATAACTTATTATTTTGGAATGAAAGTAAGAGATGAATCAAATAACTGGTCCGGACTATCCAATATAGCAAGCAGAGCAACAAATGAACTAGACACGAACCCACCCGCAGATATAAAGACATTAGCGACAGGTAGTGCAACCAGTAACAGTATAGCGTTAAGTTGGACTTCAGTAGGCGATGATGGCAATATAGGCACAGCAAGTGTATATGATATCCGATATGCAACATATAGTATAAGCAGTAGCAATTGGGATAGTGCAGGAGTAACGCAATGCAGTGGCGTGCCAACCCCACAGATATCTGGAACACTTCAGAGTTATATCGTCCAGGGTTTAAGTGCAGGAATAACCTATTTTTTTGCAATGAAGGTGGGCGATGAAGTGCCCAACTGGTCAGGAGTATCCAATTTAGTAAGCGGTCAGGTGAATAGTCAGGGTAATATTGCAATAGGGAAACAAGCGACAGCATCTTCTGAAGAAGCAGGATTGGGAAATGATAATCCTAATTATGTAACAGATGGTAAAATGGGAACTCGTTGGTCATCAGAGTATAGTGACCTGCAATGGATAAAAATAGATTTAGTAGATACATATAATATAAATCAAGTTGTGTTAAGATGGGATCCTGCATATGGAAAGGATTACCAGCTCCAAGTATCAAGTAATGATATAAATTGGACACAGATATATACAAAGACAAATGGGACCGGTGGAGTAGACACACTCAGTGGTCTTAGCGGTAGCGGTAGATATATCCGTATGTATGGAACAGCGCGAGGATCAGTTTGGGGATATTCGTTATGGGAGTTTGAAGTATACGGGACAAGTGGAACAACACCTACAAAGAGCATAACAATAACCTACCCGAATGGCGGAGAGAATTTAATAGCCGGCAGTCAGCAAACAGTAACCTGGACAAGTGCAGGCGGAGTAGGAAATGTAATGATACAGATATCAGAAGATGGTGGGACGAATTGGAGTACGCTAATCCCTAACACAGCAAATGATGGTAGTGAAATAATAACCCTGCCAAACAGTGCAAGTAGTAATTGTTTAATAAGGTTGGTAGCAATAAGCGGTGGAACTACTGATACTTCAAATGCTAATTTTGCAATAACAGTAACAGGTCAGATGTCATTTGGAAACAATGGTAACCCATGGCAGATAGGAGTAGCAATATCAACAATAGAGGCAGAGAATTATGATACAGGAGGAGAGGATGTCGCATACCATGATACAACACCAGGCAACAGTGGAGGAGCATACAGGACAAATGAGGATGTAGATGTGGAAGGTTGTACTGATACCGGTGGTGGCTACGATATTGGGAATGTAATGCCCAGCGAATGGCTGGAATACAGTATAGATGTGAACGAGACCGCTGAATACAAATTAATACTGAGAGGAGCCATGCAAGGCACAGCGAGTCCGTTCCACCTTGAATTTGGTCCGCACAATGGAACAGCATATCGAATAACGCCATCAGTGACTATACCTAATACCGGCGGTTGGCAGATATGGCAAGATGTAGAAATCTCATCCAATACTACACTTACTGCAGGCAACCAGATAATGAAATTAGTAATGGATACAGGGGCAGGAAGTAATAACGGTAATTTCAATTACATTAAGATAATAAGACTAAGTGCTGACACAACTCCGCCAATAATAAGTAATATAACAGTGCCTACCGGAACACTAACCGGTAATTCAGTAACACTAACATGGACAACAAATGAGTTATCTAATAGTAAGGTAGAGTATGGCTTAACTACAAGTTATGGTAGTGTGACACCGGTAACAGATACCGGTGGCATATACAACCACAGTGTTACACTAAGTGGTCTTACTGAAAACACAACATATCATTACAGGATAGTGTCCGTAGATATGAGTGCTAATACAACAATAAGTGGCGATTATAGTTTTACAACAATTCTTAATGATCCCAATCCGCCTGTAATAAGTAATATAACTGTCAGTGTAACACAGACCAGTGCTATAATAACATGGAATACCGATGAGAACTCAGACTCGCAGGTAACATATGGAACAACAACAGCAATGGGCGCAACAACCGCATTAGATTCCGGCATGAATAGACTACACAGTGTCCCGCTTAGCGGGTTACTGAAAGGAAATACTTATTATTACATGGTTTATAGTCATGACTCATCCGGCAATCTTGCAACATCATTGCAATATAGTTTTAAGACATATAACAACAACATAAAACACAGAATATATACCTATTACTACGATGATGGAACAACCACAACCAAGATAGGAGCATCAGCATCTGCGAGTTTGAAATTCTTGGTGCAAGTATATAATGTAGATGAGAACAGTTTAGCGACAGATTACACCGGGATACTAACACTTACAACTAAGAACAATAATAATAGTATTCTGGATACAACAGATTCAACACTAACTGTGTCAGATGCAGGCGAGAAAGAGGTTTCGATTCCGTTCCGTAGTAACATAAATACAGTAGAGCTAACAGGTGACGTAACAGCGCCGGTAGTGATAAATTTCAGTGATATGTATATATCAAAATTAGTAGGATACCAAGGCGGTTCAATACGAGGTGCTAACGGACTAAAAATACTAATACCTACAGGCGTTCTATCCACAAATAAGTATCTTGCAGCAATACCGACAAGAGTACCGCCAACAGTAAGTAACACAACAAAATATGTTAATACCAAGAATCCTATATGTTATGATTTTGGCGAGTTATCATTTGGTGGAGGTGCAGAAAGTGCGCCGACATTGCAAAACCAAGTATTTGCACGCTCAGTAAACATAACAATACCATATACAGCAGCGGATATAGGGACATTAAACGAGGATGGTCTTAGGATTTATTATTGGACTGGAACAGATTGGGATTTGGTAACAGGAGTCCAGACAGTAGACAAAATAAACAACACTGTGACCGCAACAGTTAAACATTTTTCAACATATCGCATATTGGGTAGTTATGTATCTACTGATTTAAGCGATATTAAAATCTATCCTAACCCATATAATCCTGATACAGCAGCGCAAGGTAAGTTAAAAGTAATAAACCTGCCAACGAATAGCGTTATGAAATTATATAGTGTGGATGGTGAATTAATCAGGGAACTCAAAGAGAGAGACTTTGGTAATCTTGGCTGGCTCGAGTGGGATGGCAAGAATGCCGATGGTGACAAAGTAGCCAGAGCAGTATATATTTACCAGATAGAAGATACTTCGGGTGGCAAGAAGACCGGTAAAATAGGATTAGTAAAGTAAAGATAAAGATAAAGAGGAAAAACAGGTAGAGGTAAAGCGAAAATCAATAGTTTTCTTTATCTGTTTCACCTCTTTACCTGTCCTTAGTCCAATGTAGAGGCACCATCTTATGGTGCCAGTTAATCAGAAGAATGAGATTGAGAAATAAGATAAATACGTTCGATGTCCGATGTTGTAATCGCTTGCTGTTGGATAGTGTTTTGCAGAACTAACCAGTCGGTGTGTTAAAATATTTTACATAAGTAGGACTTACCAAAAAAATCTTCACAAAAATACCTTGACAAAATAGCAAAAGTATGTTATAAAATTACAAATGGTGGAAAAATCTGTCGCCCGCTGCGATGTGCCCGCTATCGTTTCAGTAGCGGGACGAATTACCATTCTTGCATTCTTCATAGGCGGATAAGAATAGCAAACAATGAAATTTAAAAAATATTTATATGAGTAAACATTCAGTTATAAAAGAAGATCTGACTCTTTTTCCTTTACTGTTTTCAGTAAAAGATTTTCCTTTCTCTATAGTTACTACAATTGATCTTAATGTGCCGAGTAAGGATTATCATTTTCACCCCTTTGCTACGGAGTTCCATTATATTCATTCCGGTAATGGTTACTATTTTATTAAAGACAAATCATATATTTTTAAAAAAAAATCACTGGTTATTATTCACGGACGGGATATCCATACCTATATAAAAGGAGAAAATCCATCTCGGATAACTAAAACCACTTTATATTTTGTTAAATCCTTATTTAAGGATTCTCTTTCACTTCAACCTTTTATAAAAAGTATTCTTAGTTGTAATGAAAACTTTCCGCATCATATATGTTTTAGTGAAAAAGAAGCAAATAATATGGAACTAATTTTACATATGATTGAAGAGGAGTGGAAAAGAAAGGAAAAGAATTTTCGTGAGGCCATAAAATCTTTACTTATAACATTTTTTGTACTAATAGAAAGAAGTATGTCTAATAATAAAAAGAATATTAGTTCTAATGAAGAGCATAATCCTGTAATTGACGAAGTATTAGATTATATAAACAAACACTTTAAAGAACGCATAACTCTTGCCGGATTATCAAAGCATGCGGGATATTCTCCTTATCACATAAGTCATTTGTTTAAAAAATTCACCGGGTTAAATTTTATGGAATTCATAGACAATAAAAGAATAATAGAAGCAAAGCGTATTTTGGAGACAGACAATAACAAAAAGGTAATTTCAATTGCATATGAGGTAGGTTTTTCAAATCTGAGTACTTTCAACCTGAATTTCAAGCGTTTTACCGGCACAAATCCCTCTCAATACCGCAAGTTTTTCACATCAAACAACAACTAATCAATAGACAGAATTCAAGTTTTGTGTTATAAGTATAGTAAAGAAGCAGTCCGAAGTCCAAGGTCCGATGTCATCTTGATTCTTACTTCTTGCATCTTAGTTCTAGTTACACATAACACTTGGAATTTATCCCAGTTCTATCGAGACATTACACAGTAAATACAAGGAGGAAATAAAGTATTCCATGTTGTTTACCCCGCTAACTGCGGGGTCATGTGCTCAGTCGGTCCGGTAGGTCCGACTTCCGCGCATAGAACCCGAAAAGGCTGCTCCCGCGAAAGCGGGATGTGTTCGCAAAACCAAGGGCTAAGATAGTGAAAGCCAACAGGTTGCCGACAAACGACAAACCACAAGCGTGTAAACCGCTTGTGGCAAGATAAAGACTATCAAGCCAACAAGGTTACCGAAAACTAAAGAAGTTGATTAGAAAGTAGTTGATTAGAGAATTAGCAAATTAGAAGATTAGGTTTATACTTAATTAACTAATTAACCAATTAACTAATCCACTGATTTCTATTAAGCTTCTTTTTTATTTAAGGTCTTTCATAACACATTTCACATTAAAGATAACACAATTTATTTTAAAGGGGGTATTTATGAAAAGCGTAAAGAAGCAGTCCGAAGTCCAAAGTCCAAAGATGGAAGTCAGGTGTCAGAAGTTAGGAATTAGCGGTTATTTTATTTCTTATCTTTTCCTACTTCCCACTTTCTACTTCCTACTTTCTAGTAATGTGTCCGCAGCCTTTAGTAAGAGTGATGCCGGCACAAGTGCAGTACAGTTTTTAAAGCTGGGCGCCGGAGCACGCAGTAGCGGAATGGGTGATATAGGAGTAGGAGTAAGTGAAGGAGCAAGTAATATATATTGGAATGCAGCCGGCTTAGCGGGAATGGAACAAACATCAATAAGTGTAATGCATGCGGTATGGTTTGAGGATATAGGCTATACCTGGATAGGATATGGCCAGCCGACAGAAACAGGCGGATTAGGAATAGGAATCCAGTATTTAAGTTATGGTTCTATAGAAGGCAATGATACCGCGGGATTATTAACCAGCAATTATAGTCCATCCGATATGTCAGTAACAATAGGATATGGTAACGAAGTAAGCGACGAAGTATCATTAGGAGCCGGAATAAAGTATATAAGCAGCAAGATAACGAAAACTGGTGTAGCGATAGCCGGTGATGTAGGAATGTTATACAAGCCAACGGAAGGAAAAACGAGCTTAGGAATATCGCTCCAGAATATAGGTGGTAAGATGAAATATATAGAATCCGGCGATAATCTGCCGATGACGATACGGGTAGGCGGAGGATATAATATTCAACCGGAATGGTTAGTCGGATTAGAAATGACAGCAGTAAATGACAGTGGAATGGGAATAGGCGCAGGGACAGAGTACAAGTATGCAGCAAGTGAAGGAGCAACACTAATAGGCAGGGCAGGATATAATACAGAGACCAAAGACATAGGCGGCTTAAAAGGACTAAGCTTAGGAGCAGGAGTAGAGCTTAAGAGTTGTGGAGTAGATTATGCCTTTGTCCCGTTTGGCGATTTAGGCGATACACACAGAATATCATTAAATTTAAAATTCTAAAAAGGTTATAGAGTTATAGAGTTGTAGAGTTAAAACCCTATAACCCTACAACCCTAAAACTCTATAACACATAGTGCGAGGAGGTACTTTTATGAGCAGATTTGTTAAGTGTTTTTTAGTAGTTGCAGTGTTGGCAATAACAAGCTTGATAACGGCAGAAATGTTGTCAGCGGCACTAAACTTCAAAAAACGAGTTGTAAACAACTGGGCTGACCCGGCTAATTATATAGCCGACATTGATTATGCAGCATCCTGTGGCGCAGATGCATTTTTATTTCCTGAATTCAGGCCGTGGGACATAGCCGCTATTAAAAATGGTGGGACAGATTATTTTACTCCCGGTCTCGCTTATGCGCACCAAAAAGGTATGAAAGTTCATTTTTATATGGGTTTTTCCAAATATTGTAATGATAATTGGGATACCTTTAAAAGCAGTGTTCCTATGCAAAATGCGTTTCTTGCAGACTTGGAGTGGGTATTAAAAACTTATCCCAATCTTGATGGGTTTGAAATGGAAGAGCCACACGCTCACGATACTGCAGATACTGACGGTGGTGCCTCATGGCGGGCGTTCTGTAACGATTTTTTCACGAAGTGTAAAGCTATAGTCGCTAAATACCACCCTACGGACCAACCCGGAACCTTTATGTGGGCATTCAATTGCGGCGCCAATTCTACAGGCAGTGTTTGGGCGGTCGGAATTGATACTGTCTACATCAATGCAAACAAATTATTCAACGCGTATCACATTCAAAACAGCGAAATATCTTTAGATGATTTTTTGTATAATATTACTATATGGAAGGCAAGGTTTCCAAATCTTGAACTGTATTCGTGCGTATTTATGACAAGTTCGTATCTTGTTGGTAAATGTGGTTATCCAGACCCGGGTTGGGAACTCCACCCTACATGTTGGAGTCAGGTATTTTTTGACGAGATTAAATGGGCTGCGGCTAATAATCATTCTGTACAAATATTCGTACTTAGCTGGCTTAAAACACCCGCCTCAATGTGGCCGAACGACACTCTTCCAGGCGCAACAGCAGGTGATAAAATAAGTTCAATCTGGAATGTTGATACAAGCTCACCATCAGATATAACCACATTATCAACCGGAACGGCAAACAGCAACAGTGTAGTGTTGAATTGGAAAGCGGTAGGTGATGATGGAAATATTGGTAAAGCGACTGAATATGATATCCGTTATGCAAATGTGAATATAACTGAAAGTAATTGGGCAACAGCGACACAATGCAGTAATGAACCATCACCCCAAATATCAGGAACAACTGAAACATATAAAGTGCAAGGGTTAAATGCAGGTACTATTTATTATTTTGCGATAAAAGTAAAGGATGACGCAACCCCAGCTAACTGGTCAGGATTATCCAATGTAGTAAGCAAGGCAACGACTGTACCTGACACTACACCACCGACAATAAATATAACATCACCCAACACAACAGTAGTGACCGCATTGGTAACTATAAGCGGCACAGCCTCGGACAATATAGAATTAAAGCAGGTAGATGTAAAGGTTGGTTTATCAGGGACATACACAACAGCGACCGGGTTATCACCATGGAGTACGAGCGTAACGTTGATGAGCGGGTTGAACACAATCTATGCCCAAGCGACTGATACAAGTAATAATGTTAAGGTAGCAACAATAACAGTAACATATACCCCGCCACCGAATGTAGCACCGACATTAAGTTGGACAAACGAGCCTAATTATATTAGTGATGGCTTAAATCCGGAGACCGGCACAACCAATACGGGTTTTGTGTATAGAGTGAAATATGCCGATGCTGATGGCGATGCCCCAAAGACAGGGTATCCAAGAGTTCATATCAAGAAAGGATTGAGTGAGATAACAGGCAGTCCATTTGTAATGAGTACTACAGATACAAGTTCATATGTAACTGGCAGGAATTACAGTTTGACAAAAACATTAAGTGCCGTAGGCAGTGATTATAGCTATTATTTTGAAGCACAAGATATAAACGATGGCGTGGCAGTCGGAGTGGCAACAGCGACAATAAATGCGCCTGCTGATGTAAATGCATATATAGTGACATATAGTATCAAAGGTAATTTACAAGTATACAAGAGCAGTAGTGGGATAAGCGGAGTAACGCTGAATTTAAGTGGCAAAGCAAGTAGCAGTTATACAACCGGAGCAGATGGCTATTACGAGTTTGTTGATTTAGTGAGTGGTAATTATAGTGTAAAGCCAGTGAGTAGTAATTGGCGGTTCTGGCCCAGTGGAATGGACTACACCGGCTTAAGCAGTGATATGGCAGGTCAGAATTATGTAGGCAAGCCGTTTAGTGTGACCAGGGCAGTAAGTTCTAAGGTGCAGATAAGCAGCGGAATGGCAGTAACGCCAATAGGTGATAATAGCAGTGTAGATAGTGAGATAAGTGTCCTTGTACCCAAAGGTGCGTTTTCTACGACCGCAAATTTAACGCTAACATCAATAGAAGTGCCCGAAAGTGATAAGGCATCAGTAAAGGTAGTGGGGTACGGAGTGGAGATAGTAAATGACAAGAACATCCAGCCTGTAAAGGAAATAACAATAACGATAAATTATGATGACGAAGCAGTAGTATCTTATGATGAGAGTAAGTTAACATTAGGCTGGTATGATGAGAATAACCAGCGTTGGGTAGCGTTACCTACAACAATATACCCTGATGATAACAAGGTAGTCGGTAAGAGTAACCATTTAAGTAAGTTTGCGTTATTAGAGTCGGTTGCAACAAATGGTGGTATTGTGAAAGTATATCCAAGTCCGTTTAATCCGGTGAAAAATGTTCAAGGATTAACAATAGAAGGATTAACAGCGGGAGCAGTAGTAAAGATATACACGGTAGGCGGAGTATTAGTCCGGGAATTAATAGAGAGTGGTAATAGTGGTAAAGTGGTATGGGATGGTAAGAATGATGGTGGCAAGGGAATAGCGAGTGGTGTATATATAGGATTTATAGAAAACTCAACGGGAGTAAAGAAAGTAAAAATTGTGGTAGAAAAATAGAACACTATGGTGCCAGTTAATTAGTTGATTAGAGAATTAGTGAATTAGAAGATTGAGATTGAAAGACGTCCGTAGTCATTAGTCCTTCGTCTTAGTCTAAAGTCTGATGTCAAAAGGAGGTAGCGAAGATGAGAAATTGGATAGTTTTAGGGATAGTGTTTGGTATGTGTTTAGTTTACACAGGACAAGTTGAGGCAAAAAAAAGACCCGTCAGTAAAAAAACTGCTGCTGCTACTACTACTAAGAAAAGTGAAACTGCCGCTAAGCAAAATGTATCCGGGGCAGAAATAAAGATTGAAGCAGAAGATTTTAGTGGGCAGGGAGGCGGGGAAATAAAAATAGAAGAAAATATGTCAGTAGCAAGCAAAAAAACAATTGGGAATTGGAATAAACCTGGGCAATGGGTTGAATGGAAATTTACTGTAGCAAAAGATGGTTTATATACGATTACCTTACAATATGCCACTGCGGAAGAACCTGTTCGCTCACTAATGATTGATGGAGCGTATCCGACAGAAGATTTAAGAAGAATTTTTTTCAAAACTACCGGGGGTTGGGGAGGACAAGCAACTGAATGGCAACCGTGGATTGTCCTTAATCCCGACGGACAAACTCCTTTAAAATTCAATATTAAAGCAGGAGAACACGTTCTAAAATTGCAGCAAGTATATTCTTCCATACTGAATTTAGATTATATTGTTATAAAAAAGGTAGAATAATAGTAATGACAACAATGGCTTACTGTACCATAAAAACCTCTTGACAAAACAACAAGAGTATGTTTATAGACAGTAAATAATAAGTCTAAGTCAGAAAGATTAAAATTAAGACTGAGATTGAGAAATATAATCAGTGGCACTAAGTCCGATGTCATTGTGGGCTTAATAGTACTAAAATGTTGTTTTTTTAATGGTTTTTTAAATAAATATACCATTTCAAATAAGCAATTTTATGTTTTTCAGATAAGCCTCTGTGTCTTTGAAAATCTGATTTTAACCTTGAA
>JAQUMH010000020.1 GCA_028718185.1 Elusimicrobiota bacterium | reverse complement strand
TTTTGGGCAATGTTTTTTTGTTCATTATTAAACCCCTTTGATATTGTAAAGTCTATTTTTTACTTTTTCAGACGATTATACAATATTTTAAGGGTTAAAAAAACAACACAAAAATACTATTAAGCCCGCAATGACATTGCTACACAGTATCTTTACTCGGAATTGCACTGCGTGCCACCTTTTTAATAATTGTAGCACATAATATCCGAGATTGTCAAGTATTTTTTTGGTATTATTTTTTTACTTATAGATATGTTATTTCAGAATTAAGGGTTTTAGTGTCAAGGATTGCAACAGTACTTCTTCCGGTAAGCCAGCCGCCGCACTCGCCCGGATTGATTATAAGCGGGTTTCCCTTCTTTATATCAGGCTTGTGTGAATGTCCGTAAATTACAATATCATATTTTTTATTTTTATCGAGTTTGTCTATCTGGTGCATTAATACAATCTTTTTATTTTCCAGTTCAAGGTCAAGCGGTTCCTGATATATTGTTCCTATATCCTTAAATTTTTCCAAAAGATGCGGTTTATCACCATCGTTATTGCCAAAAACACCCATAAACCTCATTTTCAATTTTCCAAATTCAATCGCAGTAAACGGAGAAACAAAATCTCCTGCATGTAAAACAACTTCAACATTTTTTTTATTGAAAAAATTAACCGCCTTTTTAATTGCGTTTATATTATCGTGTGAATCAGAAATTATACCTATAAGCATAAGGGTTTTAGAGTTATAGGGTTTTAGGGTTCATGGAGTTAAAACCTTATAAATATTTTATAGTTTTTATTTTTTTGCTCCCCATCCTTTTATATTTTAAATTGCGGAATGAGTAAGAAATTTTTGAAGAGCCTAAATTTGCGACTTATTCTTTCCAGGAGCAAATGCCAGAGCGAGTTCTAACGAGCGTCTCGAAAAAATTTGCTTGCGAATGACTATTGTCCGATGATTTTCACCAGAACTTCTCTTTCCCGCGGGCGGTTATCCATATCCACAAAAATAACCTGCTGCCATTTACCTAAGGTTAGTTTCCCTTCACCGACAGGAACAGATATTGAAGGACCTAAAAGCGAGGCTCGCAAATGAGCGGTTGCATTAACATCAGAATGTGTCTTATTATGCTCGTAATCACCGTTTTCTTTTACAATTTCTTTTAAAAGGTTCTGAAAATCCTTAACGAGCCCCGGTTCATATTCTATTGTTGTAATTGCACCCGTTGCACCGGCAATAAAAACATTTGCAATACCATCTTTTATCTTTGATTTTACAAGCACAGCTGAAAGTTCTTCTGTTATGTTAACTATTTCACAGTTTCCCTTTGTATTAAAACTAATTTTATCGGAAAATATTTTCATACAATTCCCTCTCGTTAATTTTGGATTATTATACCTAATTTATTGTTTTTTGCAATACTTTTTTAGAATTTTATTTTCTGAATTTTTATTCTTGACAAATACATGATTTTTATGTAGCATATTTGAAGTAAAATATTGGAGGATGGATGAAAAAACAGGGGTTTTTCGTTGATCTTGTTATTGGTTTTGTTTTGACTATATCAATAGTCGCTTCTTATTTCCTCAAAGCAAGCTTTTTTGAAACTTTTGAGTATAAATTCTACGATATCAGAAGCAAATTAAGGCATAATCCTAAACCAACAGACGAAATCATGATTGTCGGGATTGACGACAACAGTATTGCTAATATAGGCAGATGGCCATGGTCCCGTTCTATAATCGCAGGTCTTATTGAAGAAATCTCAAAGGCAACTCCAAAAGTTATCGGTTTAAATATTATTTTTAGCGAACCCGAGCAAGCTAACGGTCTTGAACAAATAAGGGAATTAAAGTTAAAATACATAAATATATTATCAGAAGTTCAAAATCTTAAGAAAAAACGTAAAATATCTGATAAGGAAATAGGTTTTTTAAATAATTTTTTGGGGGAAATCGCTAATGCTGAAGTAAGCATAGATAATGATACTATCCTCGCAGACTCAATTGCAAATACCGGGAATATTGTTTTACCGATGTTTTTTTCGCTGGAAGAACCTCTCGGTGAGACACCAACTGAATTACCTCCAATTTTATCAAGCAATTCTATTTCCGGTTTATCAAATCCTCAATCCATAAAAGGGTTTCTGCCATTACTTCCTCTGGATATTTTTGCCGATGGAACAAAAGGTATCGGTCATGTTAACTTGATATCTGATATTGACGGAGCAAAAAGGAAAGAAACCAGTTTAATCAGTTATCGCGATAAATATTACCCCTCTTTTGCACTCCAACTCGCCAGAATATATCTTAACCTTGAACTTAGCGACATAAAAATCCAAAATAAAAAAGGAATAGATGTAGGAAAAGTATTTATTCCTACAGACGATTCCATGAATATGTTAATTAACTATATCGGACCTTTCAAAACATTTAAATATTGTGATGCGTTTGATGTTCTCACAAATAAAATTCCGCCGGAAGCATTTAAAAATAAAATTGTTCTTATCGGATTAACAGCAACCGGCATCGGGGATTTAAATGTTACTCCCGTAGCTAACAATTTTCCCGGGGTAGAAATTACTGCAAATACAATTCAAAATATTATTACTAAAAATTTTATAGTAAGACCTCAATGGGCAAATATTTTTGAAATAATCAGCCTGATTTTATGCGGGTTGTTTGTAATATTTATTCTTCCACGGTTAAAGGCAAAGTGGGGAGCCATTGCAACGTTAATATTACTATTTGTTATTATAGGTTTCGGAACATATACCTTCATGAACGGCTATTGGCTCAAAATATTCCACGCAACAATACTACTCGTTTTAGGATATACTTTGATAACCACAAAACATTTCCTATTTACGGAAAAAAGAAAAGAACTTGTAGAAGCAGAAGGCATTGAAACCAATAAAATGCTGGGTTTGTCTTTCCAGGGTCAAGGGATGCTTGATATCGCATTTGAAAAATTTAGAAAATGTCCCGTTGACGACCAAATGAAAGATTTGCTTTATAATCTCGCTCTTGATTTTGAGAGGAAAAGACAGCTAAATAAAGCGGTAGCTGTATATGAACATATAAAAAAGGTTGATGAAAAATATAAAGATGTTGCAGAAAAGATAACATCACTTAAAAACGCAGGTGAAACAGTTGTATTAGGCGCTAAATCAAAAGACTCGACTGTTATTATTGAAGGTTCTAAACAAACTCCGACCTTAGGTAGATATGAAATAATAAAAGAACTTGGCAGAGGAGCAATGGGGATTGTTTATCTTGGTAAGGACCCGAAAATAAACAGAACGGTTGCTATTAAAACTGTTCGTTTTGAAGATGATTTACCTGAAGACCAGATAAAGGCAATAAAAGAAAGATTCTTCCGTGAAGCAGAATCAGCCGGTAATCTTTCACACCCGAATATAATAAGAATATTTGATGCAGGTGAAGATTATGATGTTTCATATATCGCCATGGAATTACTTGATGGCAGTGATTTAAAAGATAAATGTGAAAAGGGAAAAATACTGCCAATCAAGGAAGCACTGGAAATGGTAGCAAAGGTTGCAGACGCACTCGATTATGCGCACCAGCAAGGTGTTGTTCACCGCGATATTAAACCGGCAAATATAATGTTACTTAAAGACGGAACGTTAAGGGTAACAGATTTTGGAATTGCAAGGATTTTATCTTCATCAAAAACCCAGACAGGAACTGTTCTCGGTACGCCAAGCTATATGTCACCGGAATCAATTGCCGGGAAAAAAGTTGACGGCAGAGCCGATATATTCTCACTCGGTGTTGTTATGTATGAACTATTAACCTGTGAAAAACCATTTAACGGAGATAGTATTGCAACTCTTATTTACCAGATAACAACCGAGCTTCATCCATCCCCAAAGAATTATAATGCTAATATACCGGATTGCTGTGTAAAAATAATTGACAAAGCACTTCAAAAAGATGTTGAAAAACGTTATCAAAAAGCAAGTGAAATGGCAAAAGATATTCGAGATTGTTCAGCAACATTATGAGATTGTTAGAAAACTAACAAAGCTACGTTAAACTTAGAAAATATGTCGCAATGTTATTGACGTCATTGCGAGCGTTGGCGAAGCAATCTCATAAAATGTAATACGTAAAAGATGGGATTGCCACGAGCCAATAAATTGGCTCTCGCAATGACAAATCATATGAAAATAGAAGTTTTTGGAATAACCGATTTAGGACTTAATAGAGAAAATAATGAAGATAGTTTTTGTATTGATGAAACCATAAATATTTTTGTAGTCGCGGACGGGATGGGTGGTCATGCTTCAGGTCAGATTGCAAGTAAAATGGCAGTAGATGTTATAAAAGAACGGATGCTTTATGCTTTCAATAATGATAAATTTGAACATTTTACCAGTTCGAAACCTAATCTTTCAAAACATGCAAATTACCTGGTAAATTGTATTCAGATAGCAAATAAAGTTATATACGAATCCGGTAAAAATTATCCTCAAAATAAAGGAATGGGGACAACTGTTGTTTCTGCATTAATAGTCGGTAATAATTTAATAGTTGCTCATGTTGGTGATAGTCGTCTCTATCTTATACGTAATAATGATATTAACCCGTTAACAATTGACCATTCTATAGTTATGGAGCAAGTCCGCAAGGGCTTGATTTCGACAGAAGAAGCAAGTAAATCTGACATGCAAAACATTTTAACAAGAGCTTTAGGTACTGAAGAATCTGTTGAAATTGATGTATCTGAAATGCCTATAAACAACAATGATTATATTCTTTTATGCTCGGACGGTCTATTAAGAATGGTAAATGATAAAGACATTCTGAAAACAATTACAGAACTAAAAAAACCGGAATTAATATGCGGAAAATTAATTGCAATGGCAAATGACGCTGGTGGAAAGGATAATATAACAGTAGTTGTCGCTCAAATGCAGAAAGGAATATCTGTACTAAAAAGTAAAATAAAAAAGTTTCTTAATTAACGGACGAAAGGAGGAAAAATGCCGAAGATCATTTTAAAGTTTGGAGCAGCTGTAATTAAGGAAATTCCTATTACTAACGATGTTACAACTATTGGAAGAAAATCAGACAATGATATAGTGATTGATAATCCTGCCATTTCAGGACATCATGCAAAAATTTATAAGCAGGATAATTCATATTTTGTTGAAGATCTTGGAAGTACAAACGGGACTTTTTTAAATGAAACTAAAATCGTTAAAGCTGATTTGCGTAATAAAGGTCAAATTGGTATTGCAAAACATACTTTGATATTTATTAATGAAGAAACTAATGTTCAACCTTCTGAAAAAAAAGAAGCGAGTGGTAGTGAAACAGTTGTAATAGATTCGGCCAAATTACGTGAATTAACTGGTGGTAAAGAAGGCGATTCTGCAAGTCAAGGTGAAAAAGTCGGAACACTGAAAGTTATTGATGGTGCAGTTGACCAGACTGAAATTGAACTTCCGGGTCTGCTTACCTATATAGGGAGCGGTAGTCAAGCCCAGGTAAAGATTAAAGGAATGTTCGCCCCTGCTCTCGCAGCAGCAATATCGCGCAGACCTGAAGGATATATATTGAAAGCCATAAAAGAAGGGTACCCGAAAGTAAATACAGTGCCTGTTAATGACCAAAAAATATTAACTGACGGTGATATGTTAGAATTTGGTAAGACCAAAATGGTTTTTATGGAAAAGGTGAAAAAATAAAGGTTTTTGACTATTTGTTTTTTCTTTCTTCTATTTTCTTGCGGATTGTGGCGAGTGCTTCCGGTTTATTTTTAAATATCTCTTCTACTACTTCTCTTTCTAAAATGAAAACTTCAGAAATATCTTCAGCTATTATAGTTGCCGAAGCAGCAACCGGATTAACTAAAGATATCTCTCCAAAATAATTTTTTTCACCGAGTTCGGCGACTTTAGTTTTTTTACCTTCTTTTACAACAAACACAGCAATTTTTCCGCTCTTAATTAAAAATAACCGGTTTGAGAATTCTCCCTGAAATAATATCGTTTTACCTTTAACAACATGTATTTTTTTTGTACTATAGATAAGGGAATTTCTTTCCTGCTCGCTAAGTTGACTTAAAAAATCTATCTCTACAAAAAATTGCTTCGCCCATTTTATATCAGGTATATCTAATTCGTAATCCACTACTACTCCTTACAAAGGGAAAGAATCTTCGCCCAATTTTTATCAACATCCTGCTGAATTTGTTCTATAACACCTTCGTTCCCCGGAGAAAAAAGATGTTTAAATCTTCCCTGTGTTTTCAGCCATTCAGTTACAGGTTTTTTTTCCTTCGGCTTATAGTTAAGTTTATATTCACCGTTAATAACTTCATACACAGGCCAGATGCAAGTATCGGCTGCAAGACGGCCAAGACGAATAGTATCCTCTGGAGGATACCCCCAACCAAGCCGGCAAGGTTGCATTATGTTCATGAAAGCAGCCCCATTCATAGAAAGCGCCTTCTGAACTTTTGAAATTAAATCATTTTGAAAACTGAGAGTTGTCTGCGCGACATATGGTATATTATGGGCAACCATAATTGCTGTCAAATCCTTTCGCATCTGGATTTTACCTGTTGCTTTTTTACCGGAAGGAGCTGTAGTAGTATTTGCACCCTTTGGTGTCGCAGATGACCTTTGAATACCGGTGTTCATATATGCTTCGTTATTATAGCATATATAAAGTATCCTGTGCCCTCTTTCCATCGCGCCTGATAACGACTGTAACCCAATATCATATGTACCACCATCACCGCCGAAAGCGATAAAATTTATTTCTTCGGTAACTTTTCCTTTCTTTTTGAGTGCGTTATAAGCTGTTTCTATTCCTGAAATTGTTGCAGCCGCATTCTCAAATGCTGAGTGAAACCACGGTACCTGCCACGCGGTATATGGAAAGATAGTCGTTGCCACTTCCAGACAACCCGTAGCATTAGCTACAACAACCGGTTTATCACAAGCAAGTAAAACCTGTCTTGCGATAATTCCAGCTCCACAACCGGCACATAACCTGTGCCCACCCGTAAAAAGTTCTTCTTTCTTTGACAATTCTTTCAAATTAGCCATAAATCTTTACTCCTTTTTTATTCATCACCCATCATATTAAAATGTCTTCTATATCTTGTTGGAACTTTAATCTCTACATTGTATCCAACCTTTTTAAGTGCCGAATCAATTGCACCTATACCATCATTATAAAATTGTTCTATCCGCCGGGTTTTATCAGAAATGCCTTTGTAATCCGAGGGACAGACAAATGTCCAATCTGCACCAGCTCCATTCACCACAACACGATAATACTTATCAATATCCAATTCGGAACGATTCAGTTTTTTAAGCATTATATTGTGTTCAACCACATCATCAGCAGGTGCAACTAAAACCTCTTTTTTATCAAAAGAAATAAGCGCAAAAACAGGGTCGTTTTCTTTCATTGTTTTGCGAACACTATTTTCGTCAGGATAAAAAACGATTTTCATACTAAAATTTTCTATAATTTCTACTCCCTTACTCCTATATAACTTATCAGCTTTTCAACCTTTTTTTCTTGTGAAGCTTTTATCAAATCCTCAAAAACATTTTTTATTTCTGCTGTATTTATATCCCTGCCGCCAAGACCGTAAATATAGTTCATAGTTAATGGTTTATAATTCATAGAAAAAAGTGCAGATGTGACCTCTGAAAAAACAGGACCTGAATAAGCAGAAAATGTATCAGAACGGTCAAGTATTGCAATCGCCTTCAATTTTGAAAGCTCTTTTGCTATTTCCTGGTAAGGGAACGGTCTAAAAACCCGTAATTTCAAAAGCCCGGCTTTTATACCTTTTTCTCTCAATTCATCAACGACAACTTTTGTTGTCCCGGCAGTAGAACCAAGACAAACAATAGCAATTTCCGCATCGTCCAGTTTATATTTTTCAAAATATCCGTATTCTCTACCAAACTTCTTTTTAAAATCATCTCCAACTTTTAGAATAATTTCCTTTGAGTCTTTCATTGCTTCTGCTTCCTGCATTTTATGTTCAAAATAATAATCCTGCAAATCAATTGAACCCAATGTAAACGGATTTTTTATATCCAAAAGATACCTTTTGGGATCATACCCGCCGACAAAACCTTTGACTTCTTCATCGGAAACCATATCGATAACTTCCATACAATGACTAATTATAAAACCGTCTGTTGTGACCATTACCGGAAGTTTCGAATTTTCGGCAATCTGGACTGCTTGAATCATATTATCGTATGCTTCCTGTGAATTTTCTGAAAAGATTTGAATCCAACCCGCATCACGGGCACCCATTGTATCTGAATGATCGCCATGAATATTTATAGGTGCTGATAAAGCACGGTTTACTTCTGCTACTACAATCGGAAGACGAAGACCTGCTGCAATATAAAGCATTTCATACATAAGGGCAAGTCCTTGTGAAGATGTCGATGTCATAACCCGTGCACCGGCAGCAGATGCTCCTATACAAGCAGACATAGCAGAATGCTCCGATTCAACAGCCACATATTCACTATCCACAAGCCCGTCAGCAACAAATTGTGAAAAAATCATAACGACTTCTGTCGCCGGTGTTATAGGATATGCAGCAACCACATCCGGATTTATCTGCCGCATTGCCTCAGCCATTGCCTCATTACCAGTTTTAGCTACTCTCATAATTTTATACCTCTTTTCATCGCGAGCGAACAAGAAATTTTTGAAGAGCCTCAATTTACGACTTATTCTTTCCAGGAGCAAATTGTAGAGCGACTTCTAAGGAGCGTCTCAAAAAAATTTGCTTGTGAGCGATTATTTTCTTTCTTCCTCCATTGTTATTGCGGTTGCTTTTGGCGGACACTCTTTTGCACAAATACCACAACCTTTACAATGGTCATAATCAATGCCTGTAACTTTACCGTCTTTTGTAACTATTGAAGAATCGGGACAATTAATCCAACATATAAAACATTGGATACATTTTCCAGAATTGTAAACAGGTTTATTGGTTCGCCAATCGCCTGTTTTAAAATCCTTCGCAGTTCCTGCCTCCAATATATCACATTCCGGCAATTCTTTCCAACCAAGTTTTTTTTCCATTTTTTCATCCCTTTTTAATCGTAAGTGAAGAAAAGATTTCTGAAGAACCTCAATTTGCGACTTATTTGTTCCAGGAGCAAATTGCAGAGCGAGTTCTAACGAGCGGTTCAAAGAAATCTGTTTCTGAGCGTTTACCCTTTAACTTCATCAAATGCTCTTTTTATTGACTTAATATTCCCTTCTATTATTTCAGGTTTGCGAGAAAACTTTTTTTCAAGCTTTTTCTTTGTATCTTCCAAAACGCCGTTAATATCAAGAAAATTTGTTACCTTTACAAGAGCACCCATCATAGGAGTATTAGGAATCGCTTTACCAAATGATTCTTTTGCTATTTTTGTCGCATTAACAACAAATACTTTACCCTTGAAATTAAGTTTCTTCTTCATTTCATCCATTGTTTTTTCTGTATTAACAATAACCGCCCCACTGTCTGATAACCCTGATATAATATCAACGGTATCTATGAGTGTAGGGTCAAGCACAACTACAAAATCCGGTTCTGTAACTCCACAATGAAGCGTAATAGGTTTATCTGACAAACGATTAAATGACTGAACCGGTGCTCCCATCCTTTCAGGACCATATTCAGGAAAACCCTGAACATATTTACCCGTAGCAAGTGCTGCTTCAGCAAACAAAAGTGCCGCTGTTTTCGCACCCTGACCGCCTCTACCATGCCATCTGATTTCAATAATATTTTTCATTCATTCGCTCCGCTAAATACACAGAACTGACACAGAACTTTAAAAAACTCACGGAACTGACACAGAAAATATTCCGTGACTGTTCTGTGTATTTGTTTCGTGTCGATTCCGTGTTTGTTTACTCAACTTTTATTGCTTCAACCGGGCAATCTGCTGCTGCTTGTTTGGCACAGTCCTCGCTATTTGCCGGAACCGCTGCACCCTTTACCACAGCTACTGTGTCCTGCATCTCAAAAACATCAGCACAACTATCACAACATAAACCACAACCAGTACATAAATCTTTGTCAATGACCGCTTTCATTTCTAACCCTCCATCCCGTTTAAGCGGGATATTTTTTTTACATCTTCCATCGCCTTTGAAAATTCTTTACTACTTATTTTATCTGTATTTGGAAGATAAAACTTACTACAGAATTCTATATTAAAAACACTAAAAAACGCTTTTATAATTACTTCTGCATGTTTAAAATCCGGTGTCCTGCCTGCTACTGATATGAAAAATCCTTTTTTAGGTTTTGGTTCATATTTACTCTCTTGCTTTACCGATAGTCCGGAAATATTTTTTTTAGCCCAATAAACCTGACATCTATCTACTATTGCTTTTAATTTTGCTGGTAAGGAAGTGAAATAAATCGGAGAAGAAACAACTACTATATCAGACGACATAAGTTTCTCTTCTAAAACTTTCATATCGTCTTTCCACTTACAAACCCCTGTTTTTTCACAACCCCGCAAACCATCGCAAAAAGAAATATTAAGGTCCCTTACTGCAATTTTACTAATCTCATAGTTGAATTTTGCAAATTCATCAAGCAGAGAGTCAAGCAGCAATTCACTTCTACTTTTTATACTACTACCGGCAGAAATCCCAATAACTTTTATTTTTATTTCTCCTTGTCGCTTACAATATATAGACCCAGAATCGAGTTTAGAGCAATTTTTGTTCTTATATAATTGGAACAAAAATTACTTTTTATTTTTTTTCTTCAATAGTATTTTTTCAATTTCTTTTACATCAGGCATATCGTTTCCACGAAAAACTATAACACCTTTTGAATCAATTAACATATTTGTCGGAATGCCATAAACTTTAAATTTATTAGATACCTCTGCACTTGAATCAAGTAATATTCTATAAAGTATTTTTTTCTTTTGAACAAAACTGCTGACTTTTTCTTCTCTTTCCTGGACATTTACAGAAATAACCACTAACCCTTTTTTACTATATTCATTGTAAATTTTGTTCAATTCGGGAACTTCGTCATTACAGTATTTGCACCATGTAGCAAAAAAACTCAGAAATACGGGACTTTTCCCGGTGTAATTTGAAAGTTTAAAATTTGATTTTGATGATAACTCTTTAAGTGAAAAATCAAGGGCTTTATTGCCTACATCTATCCCTAAATCAGCAGAATAAATACTGCAAGAAACAAGAAGCAGGAAGCAGGAAGCAAGAAGAATAATTTTAAAATAGCTTGGAGTTTGGAATTTGAGATTTGAGATTTTTATCATAATTTCGTTTCCTTTTGAAAAACCTTTGAATTAGACTTATACATTCTTTTTTTAGAATGCCGCTTTTCACTTCAACTCTATGATTAAATTTTCTATTGCAAACAACATTTATAACACTTCCACAGGCACCGGTTCTTTCATCTGAAGCAGCATAAACGACTTTTTTAATACGAGCCCACACAAGTGCACCCGCGCACATTGAACAGGGTTCAATTGTAACATACATCTGACAACCTGTTAAACGATAATTTTTTAATTTCTTATTTGCACGCCTTATTGCTAAAATTTCAGCATGAGCAGTGGAATCGTTCTTTTTTATTGTCTGATTGTGAGCCTTTGCAATTATTTTATTATCTTTTACAATAACACAACCGACAGGAACTTCGTTTTTACTTTCTGCTTTTTTTGCTTCTCTTAACGCCTCCTGCATGAAATACTTATCATAGTTCATCTTTTTAATAACAGTATTTACTGTGAACACATTGTCCATGGCATCCCGACGTTACATCGGGATTACCCGCTTAGGCGGGTAAAAATCGCACCTTACATGACTTGAACCTACAACCTTGCGGTTTCCCAAAAAAAGCGGGTCCGAGGGGAGTTGAACCCCTAACCTAACGGTTCGTAGCCGTTCACTCTATCCAATTGAGCTACGGACCCATTTGCGGGATAAACTCCGCCGAATGCGGCATCCAATTGAGCTAACAGCACAAGACAACTAATACCAAACTGTTCTTGCCAGGACACTCAAGACTACACCTATAACATTTGACGCTATTATATTAAATGCTGAAAAATCTAACTGAGAACTTATTTTTTTAATAGAAATACGCTCACCGACAACAAGAATAATTACAAAAGGCAATATAATCCAATACCACTTTCCAGGTATTATAAAACAGCCTACTATAATAAGTCGTTCTATAATTCCATGGTATTTTTCTTGTGTAACAATATTTGCATTACTATAAAAGAACTTTTTAATAAAGTAAATTAAAATTGCTGTAAAATGAGATGCGACTATTAGGATAATAAGCAAAATAATCCATTTTTCTGTTTCAATCCCTATAGGATTTTTAGGAGCGAGCACAAAAATCAAAAGTATATGAACGAATTGGTCCCAAAGAAAAAATCCTAAGTCATCAGGTGAATTGTATTTGGTAATACTATAAACCCGCCATTGGTCTTCAATTATATGAGATATAGCAAGAATAAGTAAGGCAACAGCAAAATCTTTTTGCGGCAGATATTGATAATTTATCGCAACTGCAAAAAATAAAAAAATTAAAACGTGAAAAAAGACACCTGAAATATTTTCTCTTTTCCATTTGGCAATTCTATCTGTCTGGAACGTAAAGTCAGCTAACATATGTGCTAAAAGTAAATGCCAAAAAAAATACATTTATTTACTCCAACATAATAATAACAAATTTAATTTAGTATCTGCCACAGGGTAGTTTTTATTCCGGCACAACCGGACAAAAACTAATTTATGGTATTACTTCGTAAATCTCAACCGCTTTTTCCTTGCCTTTAACCTTCGTGGTACCAAGAGGTTTTGTTTTTACAATATCTTTGACATGGAGATATGTTGATTCAGAAACAATTATATGAGTTCTAAACTCTTTATTTAAACCTTCAAGACGCGCACCAAGATTTACATTATCACCAATAATAGTATAATCCATTCTTTCAATAGAACCCATATTCCCGACAACCATATCACCTGTATTTATACCAACTCCGATATCTATAATAGGTCTTTTTTCGGCACGCCATTTATCCTGAAGTTTTTTTAACTCCTGTATCATTTCAACACCGCACAAAACAGCTCTTTGGGCATGGTCTTTTTGAGGAATCGGTGCATTCCAGAAAGCCATTACAGCATCTCCGATAAATTTATCAAGCGTACCTTCATGCTTAAAAACTATTTCTGTCATTTTAGTAAGGTATTCGTTTAAAAGCGCAACGACTTCTTCGGGTGTTGATGCCTCTGAAATAGTTGTGAATCCTCTAATATCGGAAAAAAGAACTGTCATCTCCTGTCTCTTGCCGCCAAGGGCAAGTGCATCAGGATTTTTCATAATTTCATTAATAACAAGCGGCGAAAGATACTGTCCGAACGCCTTTTTTAACCACCTTTTCTCCTTTTCTTCCGTAATAAACCGCCATGCAGTAATTGAAATATATGTCAGGAAAATCAAAAAGGTAGTGGGTACATATTCAATCCATATTTTTTTCTCTATAAAATAGTATCTACAAACCCAGGACCATACAGCAAAAACTAAAACCGCTAACAATGTTGATTTCCAAGGTGAAAGTTTAGGCAGGAAAAAAACAAGAATACCACCAACGATAATTATTATCAATAAGCTCGTAAGAACATTTGAATACGAAATAAAATCCGAGTTTATAAAAGCATTTATATTATTCGCAATTGTTTCAATACCCGGCATTGTCGGTGAAAAAGGAGTGACATGCCTGTCGCCAAGACCAGCTGCGGCATATCCGACAAGAACTATTTTATTTTTTAATAATTTTTCATCAACCTCTCCTCTGATTATTTTATAATAAGAAATGTATTTATAGGTTTCAAATTCGCCGCAATAATTAATCAGCAGCTCATCATTAGCATCTAACGGTAAATTTTTAACCAAATCCTGCCACGGTTTATTCAAATATGCTGAAGCAACAGCTACAGAAATATGCGGGTACAATTTACCCTGATACTCTATAACCGGTTTTACTTTTCTAACAACACCGTCTATTTCAGGAAAAATATTAGGAGACCCTAAAGACAAAGAACCATCTTCCATTTCCTTTAAAAGCGGTTTTGCATTTACAACAACACCTTTGTTAATTTCAAAAAGTATTTCATTGACACATCTTTTTGACCTTTTCATCGCTTCTGCTAATATATTATCACTTTGAGCGTTGCTCTTTTCAAGGAACATAACATCAAAACCAATTGTCTTAACCCCGGCTTTTACAAGTTTATCAATTAACTTTGCATGAACGCTTCTGTCCCAAGGCCATCTACCTAATTTTTCCAGACTGCTTTCGTCTATAGCAGCAATTACTATTTCGCCGGTAGGATTTTTAAGACCACGAAGCCTCAGTCTATAATCATAAGACTTATACTCAAGTAACTGGAATACACCCAGTATATCGCAAACCAGAATTACCAGTATTGACAATATCCCAAGAATATAACCGATTTTTTTCTGTTTCATTATTTACTCAGTTTATATACAATTATTATATATTAGCACTTGCTTGCATATATTCATATCCTGCTTGCAAGCAAACAGGCTTCTTATCTTTTTGTCCACTGGAAGCTTTTTCTTGCTTTAGCGCGACCCGGTTTCTTTCTCTCAACCATCCTGTCATCACGAGTCAAAAAACCCTCTTTTTTCATAGTCGCTTTAAAACCTGCGTCAATAGACGCAATTGCACGGGCTATTCCATGGCGAATCGCTTCCGACTGTGCCATCACCCCACCGCCACCTACAACTGCACTGACATCATATTGTGATAGTAAATTCGTTATCTTTAGCGGTTCAATCACGGTCATTTGAAATCTCGGTAAACCTGCAAAATATTTATCAACCGGTTTTTTATTAACAACTAACTTCCCGGAACCGGCAGAAAGTTTTACTCTTGCAACTGCTGTCTTTCGCCTGCCTATTGCTATAATCGTTTTGCTATTACCTACACTGATATTTTCTGGCATTTTCCCTCCAATTGTTTTATCTCTTTTTTATAAACTTTGAGACGCCGCAACATTACTTTTCTAAGACGGTTTTTCGGCAACATACCGCTGATAGAAAGCCTTATAATTTTTTCAGGATTAGACAAAATTAAGTCCTTGTAAAGGATATATTTATCGCCGCCCGGATAACCGGAATGCCGATAATCCAGTTTCTGCTCAAGCTTATTACCGGTCATCTTAACCTTTGCTGCATTAGTAACAACCAAAAAATCCCCGATATCCTTGTTTGGAGCATATTCCACTTTCCCCTTACCTTGCAAAATCTTCACTGCAACTGTTGATAAACGTCCAAGAACAACATCCGATGCATCAATTAAAAACCAGCTCCTTACATTCATAAATTTACCTTCCTTTTTTTAAGAATTTCCTTTAATTATATCAAAACGACAACTTTTGTCAACTCAGGTTCTCTTTTTTCAACTAAATAAAACTGTTACCTGGTAACTTTTGCCATATTAAACAAATATGAGAAGAATCTAATTTATGATTTGTAATCTTCATTATGCAACAAAGATAATTTTCCCTAACTGCTCCTTGAAATGAATTGCGAAAAGAAGAAACATCAGTAATTATATCGTCACTTGTACCTAATATAGCTGTCTTGTATCTTTCATTAATATCCTTTCTATTTGTGAGTTTAGTAATTCCATCGATTTCATCATTTAATTCAAAACCCATTTTCCCTTCTAAATATGAACCAACTTTGATGCTATAAAAAGTTATACTATTCTGGACATAATTATATCTATCAATATCTTTTATAACGAGTTTTACTTTATTAGACGTATCGAAACCAGCTCCCCATACTTTAAAAACTTGCTCTGCTTTTAAAGTCGGAACTTTTGGTCTTTTTGTAGTATTCACTGAAAAAGTATATTTAACACCATCGCGTAATATTGTTAATTTCACAGGAACATTTAAGCCGATTTTCCATAACTTTTGTTGAATATTGTAAATTCCATTAATTTCTTCATCGTTAATTTTTAAAATTACATCTCCTGATTTTAATCCACTTGTTTTAGATAGATTTTCATCAACAAAATATTTAACAACCAAACTACTCATTTCATTTTCAATCCATATTCCTAACCAAACATCTTCTATTTCTTTTTTAGTAAATAATAACTCTATTCTTTGTTTTACAATATTTGAAGGAATAACAAAAGATATTCCTTCTGAAAAATAACTTGGTATCTTAGCAGTAACTATACCTATTAAATTTCCATCAGTATCTATCGCTGGACCACCACTGTTGCCAGGATTTACAGGTGTATCTATTTGAATAAAATCTTCAAATTGACAATAACCACCAGACGGTAGTTGTCTATGAACCGCACTAACCATACCGGAAGTAACAGTTCCCGCTAACTCAAACGGATTCCCTATAGCAATGGCTTCTTGTCCAACTTCTACAGTATCAGAATTTTGTATAAAAGTTACCGGTTTAAGATTATCGGCATCTATTTTTATTAAAGCCAAGTCAGTAGCCTTATCCATTCCAATTATTTGAGCATTAAATTCTCTATTATCATTTAAAATAACTTTTATTTTATTCAATTTCATTTTTACGCCATTATCGCATTCCCATTCACTTAAATCTACAACATGATAGTTAGTTACAATATAACCATTTGGTTTTATAATTGTTCCTGTACCACTTTTTGCTTCAATTTTTTGTTCCCAATCTTTTACACCTATTTTTTCTGCTTCTAATTTTATTGTTACTACTGATGGCCTTAACCGTTTAATAACTTCAACTTTATTTACTGTTATCGAGTAGATACTATTAAGCGAGAAAAACTCAGTTAATATTATAATTCCAAATATCTTTATATTTTTCATAAAATAATTACAAAAACTTTTTAGCCATTAAAACTTCTGCGATTTGGACCGCATTTAATGCTGCGCCTTTTAACAAATTATCAGATACAATCCACAAAACCAAACCATTCTCTGATGATAAATCTTCACGGATACGCCCAACATATGTCACCTGTTTATCAGCAGATTCTATCGGTATAGGATATTTTTTCTGGGACGGGTCATCTATCACAATAATACCTTCAGCATTTTGTAAAATATCTCTTGCTTCTTCACCGTTTAGTTTCTCTTCAGTCTCAATCCATACGGATTCAGAATGTCCTCTGAAAACCGGCACCCTCACACAAGTTGAAGATATTTTTATTGAATCATCACCAAGTATCTTCCTGGTCTCGTTAACCATCTTCATTTCTTCTTTTGTATAAGCATTCTCTAAAAAAACATCAATCTGTGGAATTACATTGAATGCAATCTGCTGCGGCAACTTTACTGCCGGTGGAATTTTTTCGCCTTTTGACCACGCCATTATTTGATTTTGAAACTCTTCAACCGCTTTTCCGCCTGCTCCTGAAACTGCCTGGTAAGTTGAAACAATTATCCTTTTTATTTTAGATACATCATGAATAGGCTTCAACGCCACAACCATCTGAATTGTTGAACAATTCGGGTTGGCAATAATTTTTTTACTTCCTGAAAGTGCGTCAGGATTAACCTCAGGGACAACGAGAGGTACGCCTTCATCCATCCTAAAAGCTGAAGAATTGTCTATAACAAAAATATTCTGTTGGGCAAATCTTGGTGCCCAGTCTTTTGATACGGATGCACCGGCAGAAAAAAGCGCAAAATCCAAATGATAGTTATTTTTCAATAAATCATAATTCTTAATCGTATTAATATCTTCAACAACAATTTCCTTACCCTTAAACTTCAATTTCTGTCCCGCTGTTCTTGAAGACGCAAAAAGATAAAGATTTTCAACCGGAAATTCTCTCCGCTCAAGCATCTTTATCATTTCAAGTCCGACTGCCCCTGTCGCGCCGACAACAGCTACATTGTATTTTTTCATAACCATCCTTTTTCTAAATACCAATTGTATGTAATTTTTATTCCTTCTTCAAGCGAAACTTTTGGCGAATAACCAAAATCTTTCTTTGCTTTTTCAACTGACAAAAGCCAACTTTTCTGCTTCATCTCTTTCAATTTATCAAGAGAAATTAAGGCAGGCTCTTTATTTAACCTCGAAAAAATATCACCGAATAATGCCGATAAATAAAAAATAAAATCCGGTGTTTCTATGATTTTAGCGTTTGGGTTTACTGCTTTTATCAACTCATCGCACAATAACCGCCACGAAAAAATCTTGTCATCACCTATAAAATATGTTTGACCTATCGCCTTGTCCGAACCAGCCGCCAAAAGTATCCCGTCAACGACATCTGACACAAAACTTATGTTTATAAACTTTTCTTCTTTTGGAACCGGTAAAATACCATTTTTTGTATACTTGAAAAAAGCAAAAACATCTTTATCACGGGGACCGTATATAGACGGCGGCCTTAAAATCGTTACCGGAAGTTTATCTTTAAATTTTAAAACCTCTGACTCACCTAAAAGCTTAGAGAACCCGTAATGTGAAACCGGATCGGCATTTGCTTCCTCTGTTTTCACATCTTCATTTTTAGAAGGACCAACAGCTGCTTGTGAGGAAATATAAACAAACCTTTTTATTTTTGGGTTGTTTTTCGAAACAGCTTCTATGAGATTCCTTGTACCTGCAACGTTTGTTGAGTAAAGTTCATCGTCTTTAATTGCTCTGACAAGCGCAGCAGAGTGAAAAATATAATCGACATCTGAAACTATAGCTGCGAGACAGTCTTTATCACTACAGTCACCGCAAATAGTTTCAACGGGCACTTTATGAAGCCATCTTATCTTTTTTGGATTTCTAACAAGGCATTTTACGGAATATTTATTTTTGAGAAGTGCTTCAACAATGTGACTTCCTAAAAAACCGCTACCCCCTGTAACAAGCGCCTTCATATTTTTACCACAAATTATGCCCCGATGAAACCGGGGCATCTAAATTAACACTGTAGCGGCAGAGCTTCTTGCTTTGCCTACATTCCAAAACCATATCTGTTTCAAGATATAATAGACCCAGACATTACATCGGGATAGTTTTTGTAGTGATATAATTGGAACAAAAACTATTTTTTTATCTCTACTTTTTGGAGTAGTTCGTTAATTAAGGCAACAAGGTCGTTTAGCTCATCGCCTTTTCTTATGAAAATTTGTTTATTAGTATTTCCTGTATCAATAATTTCCCTTAAATCTTTTTTTATCTTAAAAATCGGACCGGCTATTTTATGCGACATGTAAATAGAGATTACCCCGATAAATAAGGCGTAAACTAACCCATTTATAATCAACCACAAATGAATCTCTTTTATTTGTGCTCCAACGCTTGTTGATAATATATTCGGCAAAGCCAACTTTATCGTTAAAAATGTATGATACTCAACCACAAGAAGCATAAATATTAATGCACCACCAATCATAAATGCATACTTGAATTGCATTTTCCTATCAATAAGAACTATTTTCCTTTTATAGTCTGCCATAGTACCCCCCCTTAAAACCGTAAAGGCGTTCACGTGTTCAATTGTTCATTTGTTCACATGTCAACACAACAACATATGGACGTTTTTGCTTTTATACATGGACGCTTTTTAATTTGTTATCTATGAATCGCTTTAACTTAAATTTACTTATTAGTCCAACAGTCCTGAACTGAACACCGTAAAAATTTGAACTTTTATCTTTATATTCCCACACAACATTGCCAACCACTTTTATACTTATCTTACTTGGAAGTAAAAAATAGAATTTAAACTCACCACCCATCAATAGATCTCTTTCAGTTTCTACAGCAATCCCGCCTAAACTTATATTCTTTATAAGACCTTTATATAAAACCTTCCGGTCTGATGTCGGTAGAATATCAACACTGGCTACATAACCCACTCTGGGATATTTTCTCTGTTCAACCACCATGGCGACTATTATTATAGAAAAAAAAAGAAATTAGTCAAGCACTTTTTTAACTTAATAAAAATTGTTTCTTTATGCAATTTACATATGAACGGAGAAGTATTTTATCTAATTTTAAGGCGACCATGTCGGGTTTGTGGATTCTTTGCTAATTCCACCAAGCGGTTTTTGATTGCTGCCATTTGCTGTCATTGTAAATAACTCATATCGCCCGTTACGGTTAGATGAAAAAACTACATGTCTTCCATCAGGTGAAAATGACGGGCTTTCATTAGAACCGGCATTTTGGGTAAGTTGATATTCTTTTTTTGTTGCTACATCATATAAATAAATATCGAAATTCGAACCGATTCTTTTAGTAAAAATAATTATGTCGCCTATTGGAGACCATACCGGTGAATCATTATAAGCACTATTAGTTATTTTTCTCAAGTTTGACCCGTCAATATCCATAATAAATAACTGCGGATTACCGCCTCTATCAGAAACAAAAACAAAATCCTGTGAATTGGGTGAAAATGATGCGGAGGTATCCACACCTTTTGAATATGTCAGCTGCCTTACTATTTTTCCTCCGGTTGTAAAAAGATACAGTTCCGGATCACCGCTTTTTGAAAGTGTTACAATAATATATTTCCCGTCCGGAGAGCAAGAACCTACCATATTTATTCCTTGATAAGCCAAAAATTGGATTGATTTTGCTTTATCAAAATCGTACCTAAAAACATCCGGGTTACCATCTTTGTACGTTGTATAATAAAGATATTTTCCGTCACTGGAATATTTCGGTAAAACAGAAATTGAATTATGATAGGTAAGCCTGTTTAGATTTTTGCCGTCGTAGTCAACACACCAAATCTCTTTACTTCCTGAAAGCGTATTTGAAAATGCAATCTTGGATGATAATTTTACCTGTTGACCGGTAAGATAATTTATTATATCCTCGGCAAAATTATGAGACAGTTTCCTGATTTCATCCGCTGAATATTTATATTCTTTATTAAATATCTTCTTTACAGAAGCAACATCCCAGCAATTGGAAGTCACTAAAATTTTATTAGTTTTTACATTAGCAGTAAATTTTACAATAGTATCTATACCGTTTATAACAGCTATGTCACGATCAGCTTTTGGAAATTCAAGGTTTTTATTTAATGCCTGACTTTGCTGTAAAGTAATCACATTGAATATTTCGGAATATGAAAGATCATTTGATACTATCTGCAAAATCTCTGTCGCTACCTTAGAATCATTTACCGGGAAAACAGATATATTTACCCGTCGCCCGCTGGATTTAAGTTCAAGATAAATATCAACACTGTAAAGCCGGGCAGAAAATGACGACAGAAGTACCATTCCCATACAAAACTGAAGTAACCATTTAATTTGATATTTTTTCATTTTCATTATGTACCTGAAAGTTCAAACATAAAATATACACCAAGCGAATCATCAGGGAAACCAGCTGGTAGCGGCGGAAATGGCGAAGAATTCATAATCGCTCTTATAGCAGACCTGTCAATATATGATACGCCGGCTGATTCCTTCACTACTAAATTCTCAACTTTACCACTTCTTAAAATCTTAAAATATACCAGAATTTTTTTGGAACCACTGGAAGTAGATGGTGTGGGATTCCATTTCTCTGCAACTTTATTTCTCAAAACATTCACGTATCCCATGTATGGAAAATTTCCGGCATTAACTTCAACACCATTTCCTGAACCGGCACCGGTCCCTTCGCCTGTTCCTGAAGAACCGGCTGTCCCAGGTGCACTTTCAGCAGTTTTTGATATATCTTTCCCGTCCTTCCCTTCTTTTCCGGTAATTTTCTTTTTAGTTATACGCGGTTTTCCGACAGCAATGTCACCCGGCTTTAGTACTTCCTCTTTTGTAACCTGCTTTGAAACACTTTCTGAAGGTTTTACACCCAAGTTACCGTTATTAACATTGCTATTAGCCCCGGCACTACCCCCTCCTATTCCAACAGAACCTATTACCTGTATGGGGATGTAATAAACCTTTGCCGACGACTTGGAAACAATAGATAAAGATAAAAAAAATAAAAAATGCAGCGATATGGAAACAATAAAACTAAGTTTAATGTCTGTCATTTGGGATTTTTCAGACCGGAAAGATAATTTGAGGATTGTCTGGCTTCTGGTGTTTTTGGATTATTTTTAACTATATCCTCAAAAATCTGAATTGCTTGCGGTTCTTTTTTAAGTTTTAAAAGCGCATTTGCTTTCTTTAACTTACTGGTAGGAACTTTTTCAAAGCTAGGGTAATCTGTTATTATTTTATCGAAATTTTCTATTGCTTTATCATAATCTTCTTTATCATAAAAACACACACCTATCCAAAAATAGGCATTTGCGGTCAATGTCCCATTTGGATACTGCTGAATATATTCCTGAAAACCGCTAACAGCAAGATCATAATTTTTCATTGTATAATCAGTATAAGCTGCACCGTAAATCTGGGTCGGAGTCGGTTTTGAGTCTTCTATTTTTTTGGTAACCTTGTCTGACAATAACGACAGTTTATTAGTAAAATCGACGTTAGTATCGTCTAATTTCTGACCAAAAATTAAAAACTTCTCGTTTGTTTCGTCAATTTTCCCATCCAGCATTTTGATATTTGAATTAAGTTCATCAATCTGAACGGACAAATCTGCCTGGTTTTTCTGCATATCGGAAAGTTGGTTTTGGAGGGTAACAATATCTGATTGAAGCCCAACCATATCCTTTTGTGTAGCTACACAACCGGATAAAAAAAGACATAAAACAAAAGGCAGGACATAGAAAATAATATATAATTTTAAGTTATTTTTCACTTAATTACCTAAATTCTCTTATTTTTATTTAGGCGGGATTCTTCCAAGCGATTCTGCACGACGATTCTTCGCCCATGCATTTTCATCGTGACCAAAATCAACCGGTTTTTCTTCACCATATGAAATTGTTGCAATACGGTTCCCTTTTATACCTAATTTCATAAGATAACTTCTAACTGATTTTGCACGACGATCACCTAATGCTATATTATAATCGGTTGTTCCTCTTTCATCACAATGCCCTTCAACAATAATTTCAACATCCAGGTTTTCTTTAAGCCATTTAGCATTTTTTGCTAAAATATCTCTTGCTGTAGCCGATAACGAAGCATCATCATAATCAAAATGTACTGTTTCAAGATCTGCAACTTTTATATATGCTTTTCCTCTTAAGGACGGCTCTTCTGTCGGTTGAGGTATCTCAACAACCGGCTCTACCGGCTGAGGCTTAACAACCACCTTTTTTGCACACCCGCTAAAAACAGAAAAAAATAAACAACAAGTAATTAGCAATAAAGCTGATTTCCAACCTACTTTTACCATAAAACAAACCCTCCTAAACTAAAAAAACTGACATAATATGCCAGATGTGATTATATTAATTTTTTGAATTTTGTCAAGTAAAAAACTTCAGAGGTAACGTTAAGTATTTTGACTATGTTTTGAACTATTTATCAGGAAATTTCTCAGCTGCCGGCACACCACCCAGACCCCAGTTCTCTTTTTCAACCTCGTTTATTACTACTTGCACAGCATCAGCCGGACATCCGATAGAATCCATCACGGCAGATGTCATATTCTTAATCAGTTTTTTCTTCGTTCCGGTATCTCTGCCTTTCCACAAATCAATTTTCACATAAGGCATTTTATTCCTCCCCTTTCCGTTTCTTTTGACTACTTATTGCAAGATGTTCTATAATCTTCTCCGATTTATTTGATTTTTGCTATTATCTGGTCCCATTTACTCTTAATACTCTCCATTATATTTGTTTTCTTATCGCCTTTTTGCTGCATCCCGATTGATTCTTTAAACTTTTCTGCTATAAGATAATGCGGCACTGAATCAATTATTTCATACAAAGCTTTTTTATCAAACTTTGCGAAAATTTTAATTGCCTGTTTCTTTGTAAGTTTTTCTGTAATACCATATTTTGTTCTTATCGGCTGGGGTAATTTCTGCAAGTCCGGGTATGTTTTTAAATATTGTTTCCGGAATTTTTTCTCATCCATTTTAATCAATTTGTCAATATTTTTTTTCTTCAAATTATCAATATCTGAGGTAGCTATATATGATTTTGCGAGTGATTTGAATGTAATGCTAATCATTTTATCAAACATACTGACATCTTCTCCTGCATAAATAACACTGCTGAAATTTATTAAACCTAAACCAATAAATGTTAAAACTAAAAAACTATTTTTTATATTCAATCTATGCATACATTATCTCCTGATATTATTGTTTAGAACCTATTACGAAACTATTTTTCCGTAGGAGAATTTATGGGCTAAAATATTTTTACCCTCATGCTGTCATTGCGGGCTTAATAGTACTAAAATGTTGTTTTTTTAATGGTTTTTTAAATAAATATACCATTTCAAATAAGCAATTTTATGTTTTTCAGATAAGCCTCTGTGTCTTTGAAAATCTGATTTTA
>JAQUMH010000019.1 GCA_028718185.1 Elusimicrobiota bacterium | reverse complement strand
ATGTTTTTTTGTTCATTATTAAACCCCTTTGATATTGTAAAGTCTATTTTTTACTTTTTCAGACGATTATACAATATTTTAAGGGTTAAAAAAACAACACAAAAATACTATTAAGCCCATTGCGAGGGACGAAGTCCCGCGGCAATCTTATGAGATTGCTTCGTCATTTCATTCCTCGCAATGACATTTCTGCCGTTTAATCTGTGTAATCAGGTATGTGAGTTTCTCAGCAGACCTAAAGAATTGAATTTATATCTGCTACTAATTTTTGTTTGTTTGAAAATCCTACAATTTTCTTTACTACTTTCCCATTTTTAAAGATTAAAAGAGTTGGAATTGCAGAAACTTCAAATTGTGCTGAAGTCGATTGGTTTTCATCAACGTTTAATTTACCAACCTTAAGTTTTCCTTCAAATTCCTTGGCAATTTCTTCAATTACAGGTGCAATCATCTGGCATGGTCCGCACCATGTCGCCCAAAAATCTACAAGAACAGGTAAAGTTGCTTTCAAAACTTCGCTGTCAAAATTAGCATCACTTAGGATAGTTTCACTCATAACGCTCCTTTATTACCAATATGTAATATTTATTACTATTGCGATCTGCCTTCTCTTTGTTCAAATTTTGATAAAAATTCCTGGATTTTTATTTTCTGCTGAAGCTGGTTTACCCACTGGTTAAACAGTAGAATTCTTTTTTCGTTTCTTAATGTCTCTATGAATTTGTCTTTGTCCTTTGCCCAGTTTTTCAAGTTTTTATTTTTTTCTAAATATTTAAGTTCTGCTTCTTTGTCGGTAACTTTTGAAAGGAGAAAAAATAAAAATCTTACCTTTTCAACTGCCAATCCTCTTCTTCTGGAATTCTCAAATTCTTCAGGTGTCATTTTTAAGTTGTATTTTAAAGCATTAAAATATGTCATATGGTCAAAACTGCCGTTTTTTTGAAACGCAGGTATTTGCTGGAGGTATGCTCTGATTTCGTTATCAGTAACATCTATTCCATATTTTAACGCTATTTGATAAAAAGCTTCTTCCGAAATCATCTCCTGAAGGACGTTAGTTTTTATTTGTTTTATATCAGTTTCAGTAAGTTGCGCATCTTTTTTTTGTGCCTGCTGGTTTTCTATCACACGATTAACCGATTTTGTAAATTCAGTATAGGAAACCTTTTTAGAATTTACTGTCGCCACAGTATCATATCCTTTTGTTAAATAGCCGCCTGCTCCAAAAGACATGAAAGTTGCAAAAACTAAACCAATTAAGACAATCCAAAGGATTGTTTTCATGTTTCGTCTAAAAAAATCCATAAATAAAAACCTCCAACTATAAGAGAATTCAGCACTCAGGATTCAGCAATCAGAATTCAATAAAATATTTCTACTAATAAGTAGATTATAAAGTTTTTCCTTCCAAAAGTCAAGATTTTTTTATATAATTAAAAAATGGATTTAATCTTTAATCTTGCTATAAAAATAATTCCGTATATTTTAATTGGTTTAATATTTGCAAGATATGCATCAGAAAAAACAGAATTAATTGTTAAATATTTTATAAATTTCTCTATATATTTACTGATTCCTATTTTTATGTTTTTTACGATGTGGGAAACTCCAATAAAGGAAAATATAAATAATTCAAAAAATATAGTTATTATAGTAGTATTAGTTGTTTTTTTTGGAATGATATTTGCTAAAATATTTTCAAAGATTTTTCATCTCGAATTTAAAAATGTTGCACTTCCAATTACTTTTATGAACAGCGGATATCTTGCTATCCCGCTGAATACTATCTTTTTAGGGATGGGGAGTACTTTTCACAGTATAATATATAACATAACATTGGATATTTTATTTTGCAGTGCGGGGCTTTGGATTGTTAGCGGTTCAATAATAGAAATTTTCAGGTTGCCGGTTTTGTATGCTGCATTTTGTGGTATTTTTTTGAGTTTGAAAGATATTAATATCCCAAATGGTTTATTTCAATTTTCAAAAATATTAAATACTGTTACAATACCGGTTATGCTATGTCTTGTCGGTTATCAAATAAAACCAATTAGTTTTAATATGTTTAAAAAAGTAATTATTGGTGTTGTTATTCGCATGATAGGCGGGCTTGCTGTAGCATATATATTTTGCGGGATATTTAAAATAACGGGAGTGGTTAAAGGTGTCTGCTTGCTTTCCAGTTCAATGCCTTCTGCTGTGACAGCTTATATTTTTGCTAAAAAGTATGATGCGGATTCTTTATTCGCTTCTTCTATGATAGTGGTCGGGTTAGTTATGAGCATAGTTTTGATCCCGGTGGTTTTATGGCTGATATAACAATTTCTGATGTAATCAATTATCAGTTTGTAAAAGTATTTCTTGATACGGCTGACAATAATTTTGCAGCAATCGGTTATAAAGAGCATGGTTTAAGGCATGCTAAACTTACCTCCAATATAGCAGGAAATGTTCTTTCACATCTGGATTTTCCTAAGAAAGATGTAGAATTAGCAAAAATTGCAGGCTATTTGCACGATATAGGGAATTCAATTATAATGCATAATCATATATTATCAGGTGCAATTATGACAAAAAGGTTTTTAGAGCATCTCGGAATGGATTATAAGGATATTCTTACTGTTGTGACTGCTGTCGGTTCTCACGAAGAAAAAGATATAATTCCAAATTCTCAAATCACCGCTGCTGTAATTTTAGGCGACAAAACAGATGTTAATCATTCCAGAGTCAGAATAATAAAACGTACAGTGCTTGATAAGCATACACGGGTAAACCTTGCCTGTAAAAGTTCCTTTCTCAGGGTAGACTCAAAGTTAAAAACAATTTCCTTAGAGTTAACTATCGATACTAAAATTGTTGACATCGGAGAATATTTTGAGATTTTTCTTGAAAGGATGTTACATCTTAAGAAAGCATCAAAATATTTTGATTGCATGTTTATACTTTATATAAACAACAATAAGTTTTTGTAGTATCGAAAACTGAATCCGATACTGATTACACCGATTAAACGGCAGAAATACCATTGCGAGGAATGGAATGAATAACGAAATTGCAAATCCTGCTTGTGGGACAATCTTATTAGATTGCCACGGGACTTCGTCCCTCGCAAAGACAGCGATGCTGTTATCTGTGTAATCGTTTTTTTAAATCTGTGTAATCAGCGGCTATAAAAAAAATGATAACTGCAACAAAGAATTTTGAATTAAAAAAAAAAGACGGTTTTGCCCGTTCGGGTATTTTACACACTCCTCATGGTGATATAGAAACACCATTTTTCATGCCTGTTGGAACTCTTGGAACCGTTAAGACATTGTCACCCAAAGAACTTATTGAAATTGGTTCCCAAATAATGCTTGCCAATACATATCATTTATATTTACGACCTGGTACAGAAATAATAAAACAAGCCGGAGGATTACACAAGTTTATTGGTTGGGGAAAGCCAATATTAACCGATTCGGGCGGGTTTCAGGTTTTTTCAATGAAAGGGTTAAGAAAAATAACCGAGGACGGGGTTGAATTTACTTCTCATATAGACGGTTCAAAACATTTTTTTTCACCTGAAAAAGTCATTGAAATTCAAAGTATTTTAGGTTCGGATATAATGATGGTTTTAGATGAATGTGTTTCATATCCAATCGAGCATGATTATGCAAAAGCATCCGTGGAGCTGACATTGAAATGGGCGAGGAGAAGCAAAAAGGTGTTCTTAAGTTCTCAAGTTCTCGAGTTCTCAAATTTATTATTTGGAATTGTACAAGGATCAACATATATTGATTTGCGGAAAGAGTCGGCTGAAAAAACAGTTGAAATTGGGTTTGACGGATATGCTATCGGCGGGCTTTCTGTAGGTGAACCGAATAATTTAATGTATGAGATAGTTTCAGAAACAGAAAAGTTTCTGCCTGAGAATAAACCGAGATATTTAATGGGTGTCGGGTCACCCGAAAATTTATGGGAATGCGTTGAAAGAGGAATTGATATGTTTGACTGTGTTTTACCTACAAGAAACGCAAGAAACGGGCAAGCGTTTACTTCTACCGGGAAAATAAATATAAGGAATGCGGAATATAAAAATGATTTTTCACCACTTGATTTGGAATGTGATTGCTATACCTGTAAAAATTTTGATAGAGCGTACCTGAATCACCTGTTCCGTACTGAAGAAATGTTAGGATTGCGTTTAAATACTTTGCATAATTTACATTTTGTTCTAGGATTAATGGATAAAATGAGAAAAAGCATAGAAGCGGGAAGTTTTTTAGAAGCAAAAAGAGATTTTTTGAAAAAATATAAAAAAGAGGAAAAGGTTTAATACAATAAATTATTCGAAAACTGTTTTTCTACGAAATTGTCCCGGTGGTGTGCCAAAATATTTTCTAAACATCTTTGAAAGGTGATATTCATCAGAAAGCCCAACTTCCTTGGAAATAGCTTTTAATGGCATATCTGTTGTAAGTACCATATCTTTAGCAGTTTCAATTCGTACAATTCTTAAGTCCTCCATCGGTGTTCTTCCTGTAAGTTTGTTATATTTTCTTAAAAATTGAAATTTACCCATATTAGCATTACCAGCCAAGTCTTCTAATGTTAAATGTTCCCTTAAGTGTTCCTTCATAAAATTTCTTATACTATTAATAATAGGATGTGATTCCTTAGATTTAGAAATGTCTATTAATTCAGCTAATATAACTTCGAAGATTTTCTCTTGTAGTAAACTTCTGTAAAGAGAATTTGACTTGCTTTTTTCATACAGCCACTGGGTTAAAAACCGTATTTTTTTGTTTACATCATGAGTTAAAATAGGAATTTCTGTTTTCTTTCTCTTTTCATCCCATTCAAAATAAATAATTTCAGCCGGAGTACTACTGGTAAGATATTCTTTGTGAGATACCCCTGCCGGATAATTCAATATGTCACCGGCATTTGCAGATAAATTTTTTTTTAATACTTCAACACGTACTGAACCCTTAAGAATAACTACCATTTCATTACATGAATGGTAATGTTTCTTTACATCCCAGTTAGGGTATGAGTCCATGTACCCTACACAAATTAATTTATCAGATTTTTTAAAATCCCGATTATAATTATCTAGTTTCAACATGCAATTCCATACAAAAAAATATCAATCCTATCCATTGACAGTTTTTACTTCATACGATATACTCTAACTATAAGAGACGCAATATTATATAGGAAAGGTTTAAGTTTGTCAATATCAATTTAAACCAAAAAGAGCAATATCAAAATGTAGCTGTTTTACCCCGCTTACTGCGGGGTTGCATTCCCACGTTAATAACGGGATCATGTGCTCAGTCGGTGCAGTTGCTCCGACTTCCGCGCATAGACTCGGTCGGTGCAGTAGCTCCGACCTGCGAGTGCTAATCCGAAAAGGCTGCTCCTGAGAAATCAGGATGAGTTCGCAAAACCGAGGGCTAAGATAGTAAACGCCAACAGGTTGCCGATAAACAAAAGGTCTTGATAATCGTGTTGTTAATCGCTGTTATCAAGACTAAATACTATCAAGCCAGCAAGGTTACCGAAAACAAAAGAAGTAGATTAGAAAGTAGTTGATTAGAGAATTAGAGAATTAGAAGATTAGGTTTACTTACAATAAAGTAAGTTAAAGAACTTAATTAACTAATTAACCAATTAACTAATCCACTAATTCACTAATTCACTTCTTTTTTATTTGCCAAATTGCTGAATCCTGAGTACTTAATACTTAACACTGATAATCGGAGGCATTTATGAAAATCAAAAAGTCAATTCAAAGTCCAAAGTCCAAAACCAGAAGTCTTAAATCTTTAACCTTAAATCTTAAATCAAGTATTCTATTCTTTCTTACTTCTTGCTTCTTGCTTCTTGTATCAAGCAGCGCATACGCTGCCTTTAGCAAGGGCGATGCCGGCACTAGTGCAGTCCAGTTTTTGAAGATGGGCGCAGGTGCCCGTAGTAGTGGCATGGGCGATATAGGAGTAGGGGTAAGTGAAGGAGCAAGTAGTGTATATTGGAATGCAGCCGGATTAGCCGGAATAGATAAACCATCCATAAGTGTAATGCATGCGATATGGTTTGAAGACATAGGTTATAGTTGGGTAGGGTATGGACAACCGATATCAGAAATAGGAGTAATAGGAATAGGAGTACAGTACATAAATTATGGTTCAATTCAAGGCAGTGATACGGATGGAATAGTAGGTAGTAATTTTAACCCTGCCGATATGTCAGCTACGCTAAGTTATGGAAATAAGGTAAGCGATGATGTATCATTAGGAATAGGAGTAAAATATATAAGCAGCAAGATAAAGGAGACCGGAGTAGCGATAGCGGGTGATGTAGGGATGTTATACAAGCCAACGGAAAGTGGAATGAGTATAGGTATAGCGCTCCAAAATGTAGGGAGTAAGATGAAATATGTAGCCAAGGATGAGAATTTACCAATGACGATAAGAGTAGGCGGAGGATATAATATTCAACCGGAATGGTTAGTCGGGTTAGATATAACAGCAGTAAATGACAGTGGGATAGGAATAGGAGCAGGGACAGAGTATAAACATGATGCGGGTGAAGGAACAACTTTAATAGGCAGGGCAGGATACAACACTAAGACAAAAGACATAGGTGGATTAAAAGGAATAAGCTTAGGGGCGGGTTTAGATTATAAGGGCTATGGATTAGATTATGCATTTGTTCCATTTGGTGATTTAGGTGATACACATAGAGTATCATTGAATATGAAGTTCTAAAAAAAGAGTTTTAGGGTTTGTAGGGTTATAGAGTTCATAGAGTTTAAACCCTAAAACACTATAACCCTATAACTCTATGACGGACTCAAAGAACACAAAAACATTAGGACGAAAAAGAGAGACAATTTGCAACTATCGCACTATCGTAATGTTGGAGGTAGTATGAAAAGGCATAAGTTATTTTTAGGAGTTTATATTTTTATTTTGTTGGGTGTGCTGTATGGAACAGCAAATGCTGCCATGCGGGGACGACCTAGAATAGTTGATAATAATGTAGTAGCGGAGAATGGCTGGCCGTTGAGAGGAGATACCGCGCGTGTGGGAGATTGGGTAAATTCAACTAGAGATTTTTGGAAGGGTATGCGAGATCAATTCAACTATAATTGTGCGAGAATATTTGTTTATAGAGATATGCGAGCTTTATATGGTGTTGGTACTGAGGGACAAGCTTGGTTAACTATTGATGAATGTATTGTCGAACTTGACAAACAAGTTCAATGGGCAGAAGAACTTGGTATGTATGTACTTATTGAATATTCAGCCTGTCCTAATGGTGCATATATATATAAAGAGGAACCATGGAAGAGCGATGTACTTGCGTTCTGGGATAAAGTTGCACCACGATATGCGAATAAAACCCATGTAATGTACGCATTGGCAGGCGAGCCTGGAGGATACTTGCCGGAAAATTTTCTTTCGGATAGTGAGGCAGGTATAAGATGGCAAGAGATGATGTATCAAAGAGTTCGTGCATTAGCACCAAATACGCCGCTTAGCATGTGGGAATTTGCGGGACCATATAGGGCAGACCCTGCGATTTGCATGACTCAGATAGTGAAAAAATCAGTTGGGATAATTAACTATAGTAATGCTTTTGTTGGATATCATTTGTATGGTGTAATTGAATCGGAACTAAAAGAACTAAAAGATAATTATCCACAGATGCCAACCGGAGGATGTTATCTTGGAAGTACTGATGATACTCTTGATGCTAAAATAAATATGTGTTTACGCAACGGAGTAACTAGTTGGATTCTACTTAATGGAGTAAAACCACTGGAATTGAGTAATGTTGCTGTGACCGTAAGATGGTCCAAAGACCCTTTAGCAGTTGATGGACCAACAACTCCCGACACAACAGCACCTACAATAACAATACTCTCACCATTAAATAATTCAACAGTAGCGGCCTCGCTATTAACGGTAAGCGGTACAGCTTTAGACAATATAGGATTAAATAAGGTAGAATTGAAAGTGGGTGCTGGCGGGACATACACAGCAGTTGGTGTAACATTATCGCCATGGAGTGGAAGTGTAACATTGGCGAGTGGTTCTAATATAGTATATGCTAAGGCAACCGATATATCTAATAATTGGAAAGAGTCAACAATAACAGTAACATACACTCCAGGCTCAAACAATCCGCCTGTTGCAAATAGCCAGGGTGTTAGTGTAACTAAAGATACACCCAAGTCAATAACTTTGACAGCGACTGATGCAGATGGAAATTCGTTGACATACAGCATTGTTACCCAACCTGGCCACGGAACACTGACAGGCACGGCACCGAATGTAACCTATACACCAGCCAGCGGATATACGGGAACAGATAGTTTCACTTTCAAGGCAAATGATGGTAAGGCTGACAGTAATGTAGCAACTGTATCTATAACAATAAGTGCCCCGGTAGTCCAGTCTCCATTCGGTGGAACTGCAAGAAGTATACCCGGCACAATACAGGCAGAAGATTTCGATAATGGCGGCGAAGGTATAGCATATCACGATACAACCCTTGGTCAAGCAGACCCAAATAACACATACAGGGCAACCGAGAGTGTAGATTTAGAGACATGTAGTGATTCTGGTGGTGGTTATGATGTGGGATATGTAGTGACTGGCGAATGGTTAGAATATACAGTAAATGTAAATACAGCCGGAACATATACAATAGAATCACAAGTAGCGTGTGGTGGTGAAGGCGGTAATTTCCACATAGAGATAGATAATGTAGACAAAACCGGAGCAATGACAGTGCCTAATACCGGTGGTTGGAATATATGGCAAACAGTAACAAAGACAGGAGTAAATTTAAGTGCAGGTCAACATATAATGAAGTTGGCAATGGATACTATTGGTACTTCCGGAGCTACCGGCAATTTTAATTACATCCAGTTTACAAAAGTAGTAGACAATACCGATACAACACCACCTGCAATAAGTATAATCTCACCGGCAAATAATACAACAGTGCCAACATCGTTATTAACCTTAAGTGGCACAGCGACAGACAATGTAGGATTAAGCGAGGTAGAATTGAAAGTAGGCTTGGGTGGGACATACGCAGCAGTAAGTGGAACATTATCACCATGGAGTGGCAGTGTGACATTAGTAAGTGGTTCTAATGTAGTATATGCCAGAGCGACCGACACAAGTAATAATGTAAAAGAGACAACAATAACAGTGACATATACTCCTGCAATCACATTATCTAAAATAAGTGGTAATGTGCAATTATACAAGAGTGGTAGTGGCGTAAGCGGGATAACGATGAATTTAAGTGGTAAAGCAAATAGCAGTTGTATTACTGGAGCAGAAGGCAATTATGAGTTTGTTGGGTTGGAGAGTGGTAATTATGTAGTAGAGCCTGTAAGTCCTAATTGGCGGTTCTGGCCTAACAAGATGGAATACACAGGGTTAAGCAGTGATAAGGCAGAGCAGAATTTTATAGGTAAGCCGTTTAGTGTGACTAGGACAGTAAGTTCTAAGGTACAGATAAGCAGCGGAATGGCAGTAACCCCGATAAGTGAGAGTAGCAGTATAGAAAGTGAGATAAGTGTTTTGGTGCCCAAAGGCGCATTTTCTACTACAGCGAATTTAACACTAACAGCAATAGATGTGCCTGTAAGTGATAGAACAATGAATGTAGTAGGTTATGGAGTAGATATAATAAATGACAAGAATTTGCAGCCAGTAAAGGAACTAACGATAACAATAAATTATGATGACAGTGGAATAGTCGGCTATAATGAGAACAAGTTAGTAGTAGGTTATTATGATGAGAGTAACAAACGTTGGGTAGCGTTACCAACAACAGTATATGCGAGTAGCAATAAGGTAGTAGGCAAGAGTACTCATTTAAGTAAGTTTGCGTTATTGGAGTTAGTTTCCGCGACTAATTTAATTAATGTAAAGATATATCCTGTGCCATATAATCCTGCGAAACATGTGCAAGGATTAAAGATAGAAGGGATAACAGCCGGAGCAGTAGCAAAGATATACACAGTAGGCGGCGAGTTATTAAAGGAATTGGTAGAAAGTGGTAATAGTGGTAGTATAGTATGGGATGGTAAGAATGAAGGCGGCAAGGAAGTAGCCAGTGGAATATATATATTATATATAGAAGGGACCACAGGCGTAAAGAAAGTAAAGATTGTTGTTGAAAGATAAGAAAATAGTTATAGGGTTATGGGGTTTAAACTCTACAAACTCTAAAACTCTACAATCTCACAGTCCCACAACCCAACTATTTCTTTACATAGATTAATTTATTAGTTTTGTTTAAATTTCAAGATAAAATCATCTTATTTTATATCGCAATTTTATACAACAAAATAGCAATCCTACCCATTGACAGATTCTACTTTATACGGTATACTTCGGAAAGAGCAAGAAAAGCGCAAACATTATAAAAAAGATTTAAATTTGTAAATAGCAATATTAACCAAGTGACTCTTTATTTATTAAACAGCAAGTTTTGCATACTTGTTAGCAAACGAATCCGAGACAAAATGACTAAAGTGTGTTATACATAATAAAGAAGCACTCCGAAGTCAGAGAGAGACAAAAATAGAGATTGAGAGATTATGATACTGGGAGATTAGGGTTTTTACCTAATCTCGTAGTTTTCATTTTCATAGTCTCTGAATATAACTCCGAAAAGGCTGCTCCCGAGAAATTGGGATGAGTTCGCAAAACCAAGGGCTAAGATAGATAACGCCAACAGGTTGCCGATAAGCAAAAGGTCTTGATAATCGTGCCGTTGATCGTTGTTATCAAGATTAAAGACTATCAAGCTAGCTAGGTTATCGAAAACAGAAAAGTTGATTAGAGAATTAGAGAATTAGTTGATTAGGTTGAAAAAACTTAATTAAGTAATTTATAGTTTTCTGATGAGCTTTTTTTTTGTGCTCGCAGATTGGTTCTACTGAAACGACCGAGAACACAATCCCGAGCGTAGTCGAGGGAACACAAAGTTTAGGATTTAGAATTTCGATATTGTATTTAAAAAAGGGGGTTTATATGCGTAAGATGTTAAGTTCAGTAATGCTGGCAGTAATGGTAGTCGGTACTACATGTACAAGTAATGTACAAGCCGGCGTTGGCAGTTCAGCGATGCAGTTTTTAAAGGTAGGAGTAGGTGCCAAGCAGGAAGGCATGGGCGGCGCACAAGTAGCAGTAGCCGAAGATGTAAATAGCGTATACTGGAATCCTGCAGGATTAGGTTCAGTAAGCGCAACCGAACTATCATTTATGCATTTATCATATTTTGAAGGAATAAGTTATGAATATTTAGCGATAGGCCATCCAGTAAATGAAAGTTCCACAATAGGATTACAAATAATGTACCTTAATTATGGCAATATAGACAAGACATTAGAAGATGCCAATGGCGCATATGATACAGTAGGCAGCGTAGGCACTTTCGGTGCCAAAGACATGGGTGGAGCAATAAGTTACGGCAAGCAGGTAGATGAAACAATTAATGTAGGCGGAAGTTTAAAGATGGCAAGCCAGAAGATAGATACAAACAACACAACCGGCTTTGGAATAGACTTAGGAGTAGAGTATGTTCCAGTAAAAGGCGGATTACAATTAGGCCTGGCAGTCCAGAACATAGGCAGTAAAGTAGGCAGTGATAATTTACCCGGGAATATAAAAGCAGGATTAGGCAAGAAGTTGTCAGCATTTGAAGGTGAAAACAATTTAACGGTAGCAGCCGATGTAAATTATGGGTTAGACAGTGCGACCACAAGAGAGAACATAGGAATGGAGTTAATAATAGCCGAGATGATAGGAATCCGAGCAGGCTATAAGATAGGATATGATGAAGAGACATACACATTAGGCGGCGGATTCAAGATAGCCGGAGAAAGTTCAACATTCAATATAGATTATGCATTTGTTCCTACAAAAGATTTAGGAGACACGCATAGGATATCGCTAGGGATAAGGTTTGGGGCAAAGGAATAGCGGGTAAGCAGGTAAGCGGATTAGTGAATTAGAAGATTAAAAAAGAAGTTCAAAGTCCGATGTAGCTGCACCATCTTATGGTGCCAATAAATATGAAAACAAACCAAATTAGGAATCAAATATATAGAAAAACTGGAGGGAAAGGTATGGGTAGGATTATGAAATGGTGTATGATGTCAGCAGTCGTAATGATAGGATTAAGTGCAGTATCGCAATCAGCAATCAATCCGGGCGATATATTCAAAGAAAAATATATTTGGTCCACACCACCGGCAAAAAATTACAGTAATGCGTGGTGGAGAGTAACAGATCCAAATCCCAGTTATCCAAACGGACCATTAGAATACGATGCACCTCAAGATTTTCTTCCAAATTATATACAGTATTTTAGCGGGCTTGATTTAGTAGGAGCAACAAGAGCAGAAATAGTAGTAGAGATGTGGGGTGGACATATTGGTACCAGCAACAAACAATTCAAAGTAAATAACAATGCATGGATACCGGTACCCGAAAACACTGACATATCAAATCCCGAGTGTTATCTTAATTTCAGGTATCCTGTAGCCGCTATACCGATTAGTCAGTTAACGAGCGGAACTAACGCAATAGAATTTACCGCCGGTCCGCAAATATGTGGTAGTTTTGGATGGGGACAATGGGCATACTATGGTTTAAAGTTACGAATATATTATGATTCAACTAAGACCCATCCGACAGGCAGTATAACTTCACCGGCTGCCAGTTCAACAATAAATGATAATCCAACAATAAGCGCCGCAGTGAATACATATACCGGAGGAATAAACCACGTAGATTTTATAGGATATTATGATGATTTTGACGAGGATGGTAATGGGATATATTCACAATGGCATTATATGTATGTATTACGTAATGGAGCGCTGACAGGTCACATAGGAACAGTTACATCAGCACCATATACTAAGACATGGGATACGACTTGGGTTCCTGACCAGGCGGCTTCGTCAATAAAGTTTATGGCAGTTATAGCAGGCAATGATGGGATGTGTTATGCAACATCCGAAGTTGCAGGTATAACTCTTTCTCGTAACGTTTCTGTTAAGATGTATAAACCGTCAAATGTCCCGCAAGGTTTTACGGTTATGAGCGGTAGTTTGTCTTGCAATATCATTGTTCCATCAAACGCATCTCCGGTTACCGGTGCCAGAATATCAGTCGTTACTTGGAATGGTGCTGCAGGTACCACCACCCAGTCAGTAACCTTTGGCGGTACAGAAATTTGTACTGCTTTTCCCAATGCAGCAGATCACGATTATGGATATAGTAACATAACCGTACCGGCAAGTGTGATATCAGCTGGAACCAAACAATTTACGTTAACTGCTAACAGTGGCGGACAACATGGACCGGAAGTAATATGGCCGGGACCTGTTTTGTTTGTTCAGTACAATACCGGAGGAATGCAAACAGTGGCAGACCCGTCAATAAATCCTAATGGCGGAACATTTAGCAGTGCCCAGCCAGTAAGTATAACTTGTGCAACTACCGGAGTAACAATAAAATATACAACCGATGGCAGCGACCCATCACCAACAAACGGTACTGTATATTCATCACAGATAACAATGTCAAGTAATGCGACATTAAAAGCGATGGCTTATAAGACAGGTATGTTAAACAGCAATGTAGTAACAGCGGCATTTACAATTACAGTTCCTACAATGGGTGATCCTTTATATTACGTGCCCGTAACAGTGGCGGTTGGCAGTTATCCGAGATATGATAAACCGGTAGAAGTAACAGTTAATTTTACGCAGTATCTTACAGCCCTTAGTGTAAGCGGTAGTTTAAATGACCAGTCTTTAAGAGTGAAAGAGACCGACAGTACCGGTAATACAGTAATAAATGACAATGTATTATTTCAGTTTGATAAAGACACTGCATATAACGCATCAAACAATGCAATAGGCACAGTTATATTTATTATGGATGGTACAACAAATGCAAGTGCAACGAGATATTTCAAGATATTTTTTGATATAGATCAAACTATAACAAAAGTTAATTTTACAAATCAAGTAACATTAACAGATAATGTAGAAGATGAGGGACAATCAAGTTACCAGATACAATCAGCGAATGCAACTTATTATTACCACAAGCAAGGCGGAGGCTTTTCCAGTATGGTAGACAATCAAGGCAACGACTGGTTAGGTTATCATGCTTCAGGAGGGTCAGCAGGTAGTTATCGTGGAATACCGAACATGGTATATCCCGCTTCTTATTTTCATCCGGGATTTGTTAATAGCAACAGCAGTATATTAAGTCAGGGACCTGTAAAGGTTAAATACAAGACAGAAAGTATCGATGGCTTATGGGCGTGCACCTGGGAAATATTCCCAAAATATGCAAGGATGACAGTAACGAAAAAGAACAGTGCATACTGGTTCTTATATGAAGGCACCCCTGGCGGAAATTTAGATGTAACCGGTACACAGGATTATTTTTACAGGTCAAACGATACAAGCCCGCAACTTTGCGGCTCATATCCTTCAACTAATATATTAAACGCTGATATACCATCGCCGGAGTGGGTATATTTTGCAGATGGAACAATAAACAGAAGTATATATTTGATTAACCATCAGGATGATACAGCAAACGATTCCTATTACCAGATGGAAAACAATATGACAGTATTCGGATTTGGCAGAACTGGTACAACTTCATCTTTAAATCCGGTTGTTCCTGCATACTATACAATAGGGTTTGCAGACAGCCGCGATTTGGCAACAACAAAAAATACTATAGAATCATCATGGCGGGATTTGACTAAAACAATAGGGACTCCCGGCAAAGCAGCGCCATCAAACAAAGTAGCAACACCGCAATTTAGTAAGGGAACGGGTACTTATACAAGTTCGCAATCAATAGTAATAACCTGTGGAACCAGCGGAGCAACAATAAAATATACAACCGATGGCAGCGTTCCATCTACCAGCGGAACAGCAACTTCCGGTACTTCGCCGTTAACAGTAATAGTCTCTCAGACATTAACATTAAGAGCAGTTGCGGTTAAATCAGGTATGGACAACAGTTATGAGAATTCAGCGGCATATACAATAAACACCGGTAGTGGCGGTACATTAAGTTTTACGGAAGTAGTAGTAGATGCAAATAATCCAATGGCACCGCATGGGAAGGAGATAGCAGATATAGATAAGGACGGATTAAATGATTTAATAGTAGCCGGTGGTGCAGGAGTAAGCAGTGCTAACCAGAGTCAGACAGGTTTGTATTGGTATAAAGCACCAACTTGGGAGAAGAAATTTGTTGCAAGAGACGGCGCATATACAACCGATGTAGCGGTAGGCGATGTAGATAATGACGGTTATGTAGATATTATAGTGCCAATGAGTTCTGTTAGCGGGTGGGGTAGTACTTCAGACACCATAGTATGGTATAAGAATCCCGGTGCGAATGTTGGTTCTGCAGCGAACTGGGGAGCACCAAGAGTGATAGGGACAAATATGAGAGGTCATGATGTTGAAGTGGCAGATTTGGACAATGACGGTAATTTGGATGTAATAGCCCGGGGACAAAGTTCATGGGGTCAGGCTCAGGGTAATATATTCAGGATTTGGAAAAATAATGGTAATGGAGCGAGTTGGACCCAAAAAGAAATTACCGGTTTACCAAGCGGTGAAGGAATAAAGATAGGTCTTATAAATAACGATAATTTAAAAGATATAGCAATAGCAGGTAGTTGGTTTAAGAATCCGGGAGATATAATAAACGGGACTTGGACCAAGTATACATATGCAACAGTTGGAAGTTACAATGATCCTAACGGCGGAGGAGTCGTATGTGACTATGTAGTAGATATAAATGATTTTAACAAAGACGGTAGGAATGACATAGTAATCTCACCTTCGGAAAATTCGGGAGATTTTGCATGGTATGAAGCGCCCGCAAATCCTGAAAACACTAACTGGGTAATACACACGTTAGGAACAGGCAAGACAAGAATGCACAGTTTAAGAACAGCAGATTTTAATAAAGACGGGTATGTAGATATAGCTACAGCGAAAATGGATTTAGAAAATAATGGTGGCGACCCCGTAGAAGTATATCTGAATGATAAAACAGGAAATTTCCCAGCTGCAAATATAAAACAAATATCTACCGGAGGTTCTCATGATATAGCGATAGGTGATATTGACAATGACGGTGACATAGATATTATGGGTGCAAATTGTTATGATGAGCAGGCAGCCGATAGTGCCGTAATTAAAATATGGCGTGCAAGTATTACAGGCGGTTCAAGTGGTCCGGTATCGTGGGATAAATGGACATACAAACAACTGGACAATAGCCGTGTTAGGTACGGTAGTTGGGAGGAGTGGTTTGGATTAGATGCCGCTGATTTAACAGGCGACGGGAAAAAGGATATAGTATCAGGCAGATATTTTTACCGTAATCCTGGTGGCGATATGATGGCTAACTGGACAAGAACAGACTTTAATACAACTCCATTAAATGCGAATGTAGATGCCTGTATAATAACCGATGTAGATGGCGATGCCAATGGCGATGTAATAGCTAACGGACTTAGTAGCAGCTATACAAGTCCTGCCGGAGTGTATTGGTTGGAAAAAACAGGTACAGGAGATACATCAGCAGATTGGACGAAAACGCTGGTTGTCTCAAATAGTATCATAGGACCAACTGCTCATGCACTAGCCCAAGGTTTTGGACATGCGCAGATAATTCCGGGCGGCAAGGAAGAGATATTAGTTATAGGTGACAATAATGGTGTTGCCTACAAGTGGGCAGGAACAATATATTTAATCCAGATACCGTCAGTCAATCCACAAAACGGCAATTGGAAAACCACACCAATATCTGCTAAATTCGGTTGCAATGGACAGAGTTTAGCAATAGGCGATATAGATGGTGATGGCGATTTAGATGTAGCAGGTGTAAACGAAAATGACAACACAATTGTCTGGTGGGAAAACCCATATACAGCGTCAAATCCTTCATCCGTTGAGTCTGTTTGGACAAGACATGATGTAGGTCCTGCAACACCTGTGGACCACATGTATGGTTCTGATGGACCGGATAGAATAAAGATAGCAGACTTAGATGGTGACGGGCGACCGGATATAGTAGTAACAGATGAAATATGGTGTGCTGATAATGGTGCAAATCCTCTTCGTACCGGAAGCCGTACATATTGGTTTAAGAACCCGGCAGATCCCAAGGGGTTGTGGGGCACAGCAAACGTTATACAACAAAACCAGCAGTCAACCAATTCGCTGGGTGTTGCTGATATGGATAATGATGGTGACATAGATGTTATAACCGGCAAACTTGTTGGCGATATGGAACTTGCAGTATGGGAAAACAACGGGACAGGCGTATTCACAAAACATTCAATAAGCACAGGTTATGAAAGCCATAATGGTGCACAACCATTTGATTTAGATGGCGATGGTGACCTTGATATAGTAAGTATTTGCTGGAATGATTACCCGAAAATGCATATTTGGAGAAATGATAATACTTCCAGCGGCAATCCGCCGCCGGTCGTTAATAATCCGCCTACTGTAAGTATAAGTAATATTGCAGTAACAAACGGCAGTAACCCGCCTGCGACAGTAGTAATAAGTGCAACAGCATCCGACAGTGATGGAACAATAAGCAAAGTAGAATTTTACAATGGCACGACATTATTAGGAACAGCTACCAGCTCACCGTATAGTTACACATGGAACAATGTATTTGCAGGGACTTATAGTATAACGGCAAAAGCGACCGATAATAGTAATGCAGCAACTACAACATCAGCACAGACAGTAACAATAACCGGCGGTACTGTTCCACCATCAACGCAGCAGGCATATCCGGGCGGAGTAGCATGGCAGATAGTGTCAGGGACAACAACAATACAAGCAGAAGATTACGATATGGTAACAAGTGGAACTGCATCTGGCGAATCATATAATGACACGACAGTCGGTAACAGTGGTGGAGCATACAGGACAACAGAAAATGTAGACATAGAAGCTTGCACTGATACCGGTAATGGCTACGATGTAGGGTGGGCAATCCCTGGTGAATGGCTGGAATATAGTATTAATGTTAATCAGGCCGGAGAATACAAAATAGTATTAAGGGCAGCCAATGGACTTGCAACTACCGGATCTCCGATACACCTTGAATTTGGTCAGCACAAAGCTACCCCATATCTTGTAACACCATCAGTGAGTGTACCGGCAACAGGTGGATGGCAAACATGGACAGATGTAACAGTTTCAAATTCAGTTACACTTACTGCAGGTGCTCAGATAATGAAATTAGTACTGGATAATAGCGCAGGGGAAGCTGCAGGTAATTTTAATTATATTAAATTAGTCAGCATCAATAGTACACCACCGCCAAGCACAAACATTGTCAGCAATCCCGGTTTTGAGACAGGGACAGCACCTTGGGGCTATTATGCAGGCGGAGGAGGTTCGTTTACAACATCAACACCCGGATATACTGGAAGCAATGCTGCTAAATGTACTGTAACTGCAGCCAATTCAAACATACAGTTTTTCCAATCAGGAATTGTGCTTGATCCTAATACCAAGTATCGTCTTACTTTTTCAGCATATTCAGTAAGCGGGCATGATTTATCAGTGAATCTATGTAAACACGATTCTCCATATACAGCTTATGGTTTGAGTTATACAGCAAACCTTGGCACTACATGGCAGACATTTACAACTGAATTCAATACAACAGGATTCTCGAGTAAAGTAAGTGATGGACGTTTATATTTCTGGTTAGCGTCGTTTGCAGCAGCGGGGGATGTGTATTATATAGATGACGTGCGATTAGAAACAGTTAATCCTTCTAATCCTCCTGCCGACACAACAGCGCCATCAATAGCAATAACCTCACCGGCAAATAATACAACGATAACGGTACCGTTATTAACGCTAAGTGGTACAGCATCCGACAATATAGGATTGAGTAAGGTAGAACTGAAGGTTGGTACTGCAGGAACATATACAGCAGTTAGTGGAACATTATCACCATGGAGCGGAAGTGTTACATTAACGAACGGTTCCAATACAGTATATGCAAAAGCTACTGACACATCGGGAAATATAAAAGAGGCAACAATAACAGTTACCTACACACCTACCATAAACATAATCAGTAATCCCGGATTTGAGACAGGGACAACACCATGGGCGTATTATGCGGGTGGCGGAGGCGCGCTTACAACATCGACACCCGGATATACAGGAACCAATGCCGGCAAATGTACAATAACCTCAGCCAATGCAAATATCCAGTTGTACCAAAGTGGTATTGTGCTTGATCCTAACACCCGGTATCGTTTGACTTTTTCAGCATATTCGACAAGTGGTCATGATGTGACAGTGAATCTGTTAAAGCACGTGTCACCATACACCGGCTATGGCTTAAATTACACAGCAAACCTTGGCACAACATGGCAGACATTTACAACCGAATTCAACACGACAGGATTTACAAGTAAAGTCAGCGATGGACGTTTACAGTTCTGGTTTGCATCATTTGCAGCATCAGGAGATGTGTATTACATAGACGATGTGCGGTTAGAAACAGTTCCTATTACCGTACAAACCGTCGTACAATCATATAACGTTGGCGGAACAGTCGCAGGAGCACCAAAGATGGGAGTAGTATCATCTACTAATTTGAAGTTCAAAGTGCAAGTGTATAGCATAGATAAAAATGACATAGCAGCCGATTACGACGGTACATTAACACTCACAACTATGAACTCCAATAATACTGTCCTGGATACTGTTGATACAATCCTGACAAAATCAGATTCAGGCGAGACAGAATTATCAGTTCCGTATAACAGAAACACAGAAACAATAGAGTTAAGTGGTAATTCTGCATCGCCGGTAATGATAAAGTTCAGTGATTTGTATGTAGCAAAGCTAGTCGGGACCAAAGGCGGAACAATAGAAGGTATAAACGGGATAAAGATGGTAATACCATCAGGCGTGTTATCCGCAGACAAATATATTGCAGCAATACGTACAAAAGCACCGCCGGCAGTAAAGAACACGATTAGATATGTTAACACCGTGAATCCTATAAGTTATGATTTTGGTGAGTTATCGTTTAGTAAGAATGCTCCGGTAATGAGAGCGCAAACATTTACAAAGACAGTAAGTATAACAATCCCATGGACAGCAGCAGATATAGGGACATTAAATGAAGATGGACTTAGAATCTACTGCTGGAATGGAACAGACTGGGATTTAGTGCCAGGCGTCCAGGCAATAGATAAAACAAACAAGACGATAACAGCGACAGTGAAACATTTCTCAACATATCGAATATTAGGCAGTTATTTATCTGCTGATTTTAGCAATTTAAAAGTCTATCCTAACCCGTATAATCCGGCGACTGCGATAGGCGGTAAATTGAAAATAATCAATTTGCCGGTTAGTAGCGTAGTGAAGTTGTATAGTGTCACCGGAGAGTTGGTCAGGGAACTAAAAGAAATAGATTTTGGTAATCTTGGCTGGCTCGAATGGGATGGCAAGAATGACGATGGTGACAAAGTAGGTAAAGCAGTATATATATACCAGATAGAAGATGCCGCCGGTAAAAAGAAGACAGGTAAAATAGGATTAATCAAATAAATTGAAGATTTAAGATTGAAGACTAAAGATTGAAATTAAGATACGAGGCACAGAAGTTATTTTGTTCCTTGAATCTTGAATCTTAGTTCTTTAGTATCGGAATATCTATGAGTAAAACCATTAAATGTTTTTTATTATTAGCAGTGTTGGCATTAACAAACATGATAACAGCAAAAACATTGTTAGCGGCTCGGGTTATGGTTGTCTATATGAATTATTATGTCATGCCTAAGACTACACTGGGTATGAATTATTATCTGGATTTGTTTAAGAGAGGCGGGGTTAACCGCGTAGCGTTTCCGTACGATATTGGCCCACGACCCGATGACAATACCTGCAAAAAGTTCATTGCCTTGTTACAAGCGAATGATATCCAGGTAATGGGCTGGTACCATGCCCAAAATGTCCCTATCAATGATCCAAAACCATATTTTACAAACATGTTCAATCGCTTTCCTTCCCTTGATGGAGTTACCGCAGATGATGGTTATGAGCTGTTTGTTGGAAGATGGTCTGCTATTCAGGCGGATCCAACACTGATACCGAAAGGAATAGCAATCGCTGCAAATGTTTACAGTGCGATTAAGTCCATAAAATCTGGTGCTATCGTTTCTGCTTCATCTACTGAGTCAATCGATGCGGCTCCCATTGGCATTGCCTGTATAAAAAACGGAACGTTGGATTATATTGAACCCGAAGTTTACCATCCGGTCACGGGAGATCCCACATTGATAATACAAGCTAGAAAAGATCGTACTCAGATGTGGATTGATGCTGTCGGCTCGGAAAATGCCGGCAAACTGGTGATGCTTATAAATAATTATCAATCAACTTATGCTAACCCAGCCAAGTCTGCCCTCATCGTCTTTACTGAAATCACAGCATTCAAGGATACTAACCCGAATGTCGGCACGGGTATATTCGCTTTGGCATGGCTGACCGATGAACAAATGGATGCACTCGGCAATAACAAGCCTTTTGATGGACAATTACCTGATTATTTAAAACGAACTCCGGAGAAAATCAATGTTCTTATACATGGTCGCATCGGTTCTGGTCGAATAACCGATTTTATTAATGGGAGCTCAGCCTGGCTTGATATGTGGAATAGTGGAAATCTGGCACTAAAACTCACTACCTTCCCATTAATCAACGATGAACTATTGGCACAGGTAGATATTTACATCACTTCTCCCCCGGGATATTACGGTCTTTATACCCAAGCGGAAAAGGATGCACTAACACGTTTTGTCAATGGTGGTGGTCGTGTGCTTTGGTTGGCGTCTATGGCTGGAGAAAGTGCTGCATCAGTTCAGATGCTTTCCAATTTTGGTATGACGGTGTATTGGTATATACCACAAATAGCATCGCCTTTTACTTATACTAAAACCACAGTTCATCCGATAGCCGATAATATAACCACTTTGTCTGGTGGTTCGGGTTGGGTTGAGAATATTACAGTAACTGGTAGTGCAATACCAATCTTCACTGCCGTAGCACCTGACGGTAATACTACGCTGGTTGAAGTGGCAGCATGGCGGCAAGGAAGTTCTTCCGGAGGAAGGATTGCTGTGATTGCGTCTGGAATCGGGCGAGCGAATGAAAGTTTAGTTAACATTCAACTTACCAACAATCTAATTAGCTGGTTCAGTGATGGCTTAAAGACGATTGACGGTTCCCAATATCAGATGATTACATTTACAAATCCTGGCAATAAAAACATCACAGACAAGGTAACGTTGACAGCGACGGCTTCCAGTGGTCTGCCGGTGAGTTTTGCAGTGGCGAGCGGTCCGGCACAGATTACAGATGGAATACTCTCATTCTACGGGACCGGCTCAGTGAGCATAGTTGCAACCCAGTCTGGTAATGCGAATTTTGTTGCAGCTACACCTGTAACAAACATGTTTACAGTGAGCAAGTTTACAACAGTGCAGTCATTAGTTGCAAATTGGAGTTTTGATGAAGGAACAGGAACTACGGCTGGTGATTCTTCAGGAAACGGTTACACAGGCAATATTGTTAATGGAGCATCATGGGCTGATGGAAAAATAGGGAATGCATTAAGTTTTGATGGAGTGGATGATTATATTCAACTTCCGAATGTTGGAATTTCTACCGGTTCATTTAGTATAGAAGGATGGGTTAATCCTAAAATCAACGAGTTTCCTACTATGTATGGAACATTTGTGGGATATAATAACAATCGTAGGATTTTAATTTATGGAGGAAGTAGCGGACAGTTATTAGCTCAAATGGGAAATAATTTTTTTTCAAAGGGTTACTTAAAATCGAATGTATGGTCACATATTGTTTATGTCTACAACATAACTGAGAATAAAGAATATTTTTACATAAACGGTGCCTATGATAGCAGTCAGGCTGTATCTAATCCGACTTGGAACGATGTATTCAGGATTGGGGAGTGTGGTGGAGGTACTTTTAGGTTTAAGGGTTCCATTGACGAAGTTCGTATCTATAACTGCGCTCTTTCCTCTTCCCAAATCCTTTCTGAATACCAGAACGATATTGCCGTAACCCCGCCATCAGTAATAACAACCTTAACAGCAGGAAGTCCCACAGCAAACAGTATAACATTAAGTTGGAGTGCACCTGGTAATGATGGGACAGTAGGCACAGCGACAGTATATGACATAAGGTATTACACAGTACCAATAACAGCAGGCAACTGGTCATTAGCAAACCAGGTAACAGGCGAGCCAACACCACAAGTAAGTGGCACAAACCAGAGTTATACCGTAGAAGGATTAAGTCCGAATACTACCTACTACTTTGGCATAAAGACATCTGACGAAAAACCTAACTGGTCAAATCTATCTAATATTTCAAGTAATACGACAACAAGTGATATAACACCACCAATAGTGAATGCAGTATCAGTAACAGACATAATGACTAATTCGGCAGTAATAACCTGGACAACTGATGAGCCATCAGATTCACAGGTAGAATATGGACTAACAACATCTCTTGGCAGTACAACTACATTAAATACAACACTTGTAACAACTCACAGTGTCCTACTTGGTGAGTTAGAGAAAGGGAAGACATATTATTACAAGGTTTTTAGTAAAGATACAGTTGGTAATCTCACAACATCAGCACAATACAGTTTCAAGACATATAACAACAATCTAAGACACAGAATATATACATATTACTACGATGATACAACGACACCTGCGAGTTTGAAGTTCTGGTTGCAGGTATATAATTTAGATGCAAACAGTATAGTGACAGATTACACCGGGACAGTAACGCTTAAAACAAAGAACAGTAAAGGCGAAGAATTGAATATAGTTGACACAACATTAACTGAGACAGATGCAGGAGAGAAAGAGGTTTCAATCCCGTTGGGTAATAATATAAATACTATAGAACTAACAGGTGATGTAACAGCGCCGATAGTTGTAAATTTCAATGAAATGTACACAGCAAAGTTAGTAGGTTACCAGGGTGGAACAATACGGGGTGCCGACGGACTAAAAATACTTATACCAACAGGTGTCCTATCTGCTAACAAATATCTTGCCTCAATCCGTACGAGTGCATCGCCGGCAGTAAGAAACACAATGAAATATGTTAACACAATAAATCCGATATGTTATGATTTCGGCGAGTTAACATTTGGAACTGGAAATGCACCTGTATTAGAAAATCAGGTATTTACAAGAGCAGTTAACATAACAATACCATATACAAAAGCGGATATAGGGACATTAAATGAAGATGGATTAAGGATATACTATTGGACAGGAACAGATTGGGAATTGGTGCCAGGCGTCCAGGCAATAGATAAAACAAACAAGACGATAACAGCGACAGTGAAACATTTCTCAACATATCGAATATTAGGCAGTTATTTATCTGCTGATTTTAGCAATTTAAAAGTCTATCCTAACCCGTATAATCCGGCGACTGCGATAGGCGGTAAATTGAAAATAATCAATTTGCCGGTTAGTAGCGTAGTGAAGTTGTATAGTGTCACCGGAGAGTTGGTCAGGGAACTAAAAGAAATAGATTTTGGTAATCTTGGCTGGCTCGAATGGGATGGCAAGAATGACGATGGTGACAAAGTAGGTAAAGCAGTATATATATACCAGATAGAAGATGCCGCCGGTAAAAAGAAGACAGGTAAAATAGGACTAGTGAAGTGAGATAGAAATAAGAAGCAAGAAGTCAGAGGTTAGAAGTAAGACGTTATCTTGCTTCTTGTCTCTTGTCTCTTGCCTCTTGCCTCTTGAGGTAGTCGCAGAGCTTGCTCTGCTGTAGTAAAAATTAGTAATTGAAAAAGATAATAAAAAACCCTGCTTTTTAGCAGGGTTTTTTACTTTTTATCTTTCCGTCTGACTTACCTTTTTAATATTGAATATAGATGCAATATTATACAAGAAAATATCAATCCTATCCATTGACAGATTCTTCTTTATACGTTATACTTTAATTAGATAGATAGTGAAAACGAGTAGAGACAATAGTATTATATAGAAAAGATTTAGATTTGTCAGAATCAATATTAAACAAAAGTAGCAATATTAAAATGCAGTTGTTTTACCCCGCATATTGCGGGATTGTGTTTCCCATAATACTATGGGATCATGTGCTCAGTCGGTGCAGTTGCTCCGACTTCCGCGCATAGACTCGGTCGGTGCAGTAGGTCCGAGCTCCGAGCACTAATCCGAAAAGGCTGCTCCCGAGAAATCGGGATGAGTTCGCAAAACCAAGGGCTAAGATAGTGAAAGCTAACAGGTTGCCGACAAACGTAAGACTAAAGACTATCAAGCCAGCAAGGTTATCGAAAACG
>JAQUMH010000018.1 GCA_028718185.1 Elusimicrobiota bacterium | reverse complement strand
GATACTCTTTGTTTTTTAAGAGGTGCTATTTCTTTATTTAATATATCCTCTTTTTCTTTAACCACATTATATTTTTTTTGAATTTGTGCTGCAAGGTCTGCTGTTCCTTTGTGTGAAAATTTAACGCCGGCGATATTGGTTTCCATTTTTTATAGCCCCCTTTGTTTTATTATAATAAAACATTTTATTTTGTCAAGTATTATTTTCTGTTGTTGTTATTTTAGATGCCTGGTATTCCGCTATGGCATCAAGCAGCGCCGGTCTTACATCATAACCACTGTATTTATCTTTTACAAATTTTGTTTTTATTATAGCTATTTCTTTTTGTTCTTCTGGTTCAAGGCTGTTGTAATAGTTCATTAAATATTGTTCTTTTATTTCGTTGTCTTCTTTTACGGCGATTGTGGTTATTTGTTCAGATACTATGTCTTGTTTCCCCTTTCGGACTACTAGCTTTTTGCCTTTGCCGGAGTCCAGTTCTTCTATTTTGCAATAAGTGATTTTTCCTGTTGAGAGTTCTTTGCCCTCAAGGTTTTTGGCTGCTGTTTTGATGCTTCTTAGGAAGCTGTCTATTCGCATGTCTTCAAGGCCGAGGTCTTTGGCGAGGTTCTCGTCTATTGTATATTCTAACATGGTTTTGTCGGACATGACTAGGTCAAGCCAGCGGTACAGGATTATTACAGTGTCACCTTTGAGTTGTTTTAGCACATCTAATCTAACGGGTTTCATAAACTTGTTTAATATACTTCCTGTTATGTATTTGTGAAATGCAAATTCACTGAACATTACCCGAGAAGTTGCATCCTTACCATTTTGTTTTTCAATTATTCTTAATTGCATCAAAATATTCATTGGTTCGGTGAGTTTTAATGTTTCTGCTTCTTTACTAGGTCTATACGAGGATTCAAATGTTAAACACACGCCCCTTAGATTAAGTAATCCTGTCTTTATAAAGTTATATGTGCTTCTTCCCCAAGATATATTAAGGATATCGGCTATTTGTCTTAAGCTAAAATGGACCGGCTTGTCACTGGGTTTTCCGGAATCTTGCCACTTCTTAAGTAGTGCGTATATTATTTTACCTTCTCTGTGTGCTGTAAGTGTATATTGCTTGTCGCCTTTTAAATAGGGTGAGATAGTCACTACTTGCTTGTTTCCTGCACTATCTACCCGTTTTAGGACTCTTACCCCCTTATGTTCTTCTGTACTAAATAAAGGCCATTTTTCAAGGTTTAAGTCCATTCGGACTAATTCCTTTTTATTGTTAATAACTTTTTGTATTTCGTTTTCAGGTTTATCTTTTTTTTTCTTTGTCATTTTTTCTTTTAACTATTTAAAAAGTTTTTTTAAGCCCCTTACGGGGCTTATTTAACTACTGTATACTATTTAATACTATAAAAAGACTATTCAGCAGATACTTTAAGAGAGTAAAATGTATCATTTTTCCACACCAAGACACCAGAAACCCACACCAAGACACCAACATTCCACACCAAGACACCAGAAACCCACACCAAGACACCAACATTCCACACCAAGACACCAGAAACCCCACACAAGACCACCAGACTACACACCAAGACACCACGAATCCCACTTAAAGCCACCAACATTCCCACGGTATGCCACCACTTTACCACATCAAGCCACCATTTGTCAAGTAAAATATTTCTTAAATATAATATTTTAATAACCATTTCATTATTCCGCATTTTTCTAAGACAAAAAACAATAAAGAAAAAATTACAATCAGAAAAATAATAGACAGTAAAAGCACCATTACAAATTCTATTATGTCTAATACAACGTTCTCGAAGGTTTGTTTCATAAATAATAAAAAAACCTGCTACGCCTCGCAAGCACAAACCTTCGAAAGAAAGGCCCGCTCGGACATAGCAGGAAATAAAAAAACGAGCGCTAACATTTTTAGTGCATAAAAAAGCTCGTTTGACTTTCGAAGGTTTGTATCTTTCATAAATCTAACACACATTACTACAGCATAAGAATCTTGACAAGTACTTTTTACTTAAAGGTAAACATTTGTAGCGTCCATCATTTTAAAAATAGACGCGATAAACATTAAATATCTCGAAAAATAAAGAACAAATAGTTGCTTTATTTAAGTGGCAGCTATTCCACTTTTACTGATATGTTTATTATAGTATTTCTTTTAATTTATGTCAAGTATTTTATTTGTTTTATAAATATTTTTCTTTTTAGGTTCCGGATAACAACCACAACCCTGCTTCTCTACTATCTCCGAATACTCTTTTCGTCGGTGAATATAAGGCATTATGAAGTAAATACATCATAATGTAAAGAAGTAAAAAGGTTTATACATTATTACTTCTTTAACAGGATACTGCTTTCTTTGTTTATATTAAGGTCTTTTTCAAGCAGCTCAATTGCCCGGTCTATCAAAAAAGACCTCGGTACCTTTTTGTCATACTTGACTTTCAAGTCAAGCGATAATTTGTCTAACGCGATAAACGAATCCTTTGAAAGATAGCAAGTCGTCTTCATTATTTTGTTTTTGGAATCTCCCCCACCGGATTGTTTCACCTCTTTTTCTTTTCCCAGTCCCGGCGATTGAGGTAATGACGTAATTGCATCATAAGGTAATGATGTTTTTACTTTATTAACTTTTTCCGTATTTCTTAGTACTTCCAGTGCTGGTTTTGCGAATGCGTCTGACTGCAGTCCTGTCTTTTTACTTTGCGTGCCCATAGTTAAGTACCTCCTCACATAGATTTTTATAATTTTCAGCACCGGTAGACGAGGGGTCATACTGAAAAATCGTCATGTGGGCGCTATGTGCTTCTTCGAGTTTTATGTTTTTGTTTATTACGGTTTTAAAGACAATATCGCCAAAGTGGTTTTTTATTGATTCAAGAGACGACTTGGAAACGTTTGTTACCGGGTCGTACATTGTGCAGACGACACCCATTATTTCTAGTTCGAAGTGGTCTAATCCTTCTTTTATTTGTGCGATTGTATTTTCAAGCAGTGTGACGCCTTTCATTGCAAAGTAGCTGGTTGAGACAGGCACGATTATGTGTTCCGCTGTTGTTAGTGAGTTTACAGTGAGCAAGCCAAGAGAAGGGGGGGTGTCAATTATTACGTAGTCGTATTCGGCAAAGGCGCCTGCGGTTGAACGTTGTAAGATTTTTTCTCTGCCCAGTACTTCAGAAAGCTTTAGGTCGGCACCGGAAAGGGTTATGTCTGACGGTAAGAGAAATAGATTTTGAATTGAGGTTTGTAGTATTGCTTCCCTTATGGGAAGTTTATCGAACAGAACATTGTTGATGGTTTTTTCAAGAGTGTCTGTGTCGGTAAAGATTGAGCTTGTGTTTGCTTGCGGGTCCATGTCTACCAATAAGACCTTTTTGTTTTTCATTGCAAGTCCGCCGGCAAGGTTTACGGCGGTTGTCGTTTTCGCGCAGCCGCCTTTCTGGTTTGCTAGTGCGATTATTTTTGACATTCGGGTTAATCCTCCTTATGCGTTATGATGTAATGAAGTATAAACATTAAAGCGTCATAATGTAATAACATTATAAAGTATTTGCGTTAAAATGTCAAGAGGTAAAAAGGTATTGAAGTATTTTTTTAAATTGAGGTAAGGGTCTCGAAGGTTTGTACCGACGAGAAGAGGAGAGGGGAGTTGTTCTGTTTTTATAATAGTCTTAAGCGGATTTGAAAAGTCCATATGGAGCGACGCAGTAAGAACACACATAGTAATTTTTATTTCCTGGCGAAAGCGAGGGGAAATGAGAAAGCGAAGGCGAGGCGAAGCACTCGTGTCTTCCTGTCTTCCATTTTTCACTCCTGCTATCCTGCCGAATTAAAAATGTCTATGTGGACTTTTGTTCTTATGGCACAGCGGAATGGTTTTGGGCTTTGAAAATTCGCAAGTATCAACACTATACGCAGTATGTAGGGTGTTGAGACGCTCCCTCACGGGCGGGGGGTGGTGGGGAAAATAAAAAAGCAGGCGGTGTCACGCCTGCCCACAGCAGTATAAACGCGGGCTGCGATTTATACCCAAGCTCCATTATAGGTAATATAAAAAGATTGTCAATGAGTGGGATTATAACTATATACTTATATTTCATTTGGTGAGAAATAGGCTCGTGTTTTTACGCATCAATATTCTAAGAATAAAAAAAGATAATAAAAAGAGCCACTCACTAAGAGAGGCTCTTTTTAAATAATTTTATTCAAATCCAGTTACCTAAAATCTATTACTAAATGTTTATGCAGTGCTTTTGCTATTTTAATAAGCGTGTTTACAGAAACACTTAGAGCATTTTCTGTTTCCATTCTAGAAACACACTGTTGCCTTACATGTAATCTGGACGCAAATTGTTTTTGAGAAAGCCCGTGTTTCTTTCTTAATTCGGCAATTTGTACTGATAATCTTAAAGCCCGAAGCTCTTTATTAAACAACTCTTTATCTTCTTCAGTCTTTATTATTCGACTTGTTATCTCTTTTAGAGATATGTGGTTTCCTTTAGTCTTATCGGTTTTCATATTCTTTTCCTCATTTCATATCGTATCTCGTACGAATTCTTTTCGTATCTATTTCAATTCTTATCGTATCATGGTGCGACTACTCTGTAATTTTATATCTTACTACTTACGATAGTAGTAAGATATTCTGTTCTCAACATCTCTGCTCGCTGTATCTCATTTTTATCTAACGCATCTTTCTTTTTTTCGTATCCATTTACCATAACAATTATTTTTTTATCAAAAAAGTAAAATATTCTATACTTTTTGATTCGTAAGTACCTAATACCGTTTCTTGCAGTGTCCGTATGAGGTCTTACTAATAAATGTCCTTTTTCTTCTAGCAAGTGGAATTTTGCGAGTACTCTTATTTTATCCTCTTGCGACAACAATTCGAGAAAATCTCCTGTTGGCGATCTCCCGTTTTGTCGAACATAGAGAATTAATTTGTTCATCCCAATCTCCTTACTGCCGTTTCAAAGAACTGTGAAACACGGGCTTTCTGTTCCAATAAAAGTATACAACAAAAATGTTGTATTGTCAAGTACTTTTTATGTTTTTATAAAATATTTATTTTTTGGTATAATATTGAAGTGGTTTGCAACGATTGGAAGAGGGGGATGCTTTTAATGGATGTTGGGGGGTAGTTTGGCTGAAGGACTGGTTTTTTTTATTTCTTCAAAGAGCTCGGTTTCTGTGATTAATTTCTTTTTTATTAGTACTTTTATTAGTGCGTTAAGTGAATACATTTGTGCGAGTAGTGCTTCTTCTATTGTTATGGGTGGTACAAGTTTAATTTTTGCCATTTTGTGTTAAGCGGTTTATTCAAAGAGTGATTTTAATTCTTTAATTGATAAGCTCATTTTATTTATAATTTATTTTAAAAAAAACAAAATATGTGATAACTATGAATGCAATAGCTAAAGCTCCGATAACTAACTTACCAATGGGAGTTAAACTGTGTAAAAAACCTCTATTTTTCATTTCTGACTTATATTTCGTAATCCGCATATTATTTCCACAAACCACGCTTGTTTTCTCGGGCTTCTTGATATGCTTTCAAAAATAGGTCTTTATATTTCACATCTGGCGGGATTGTCATTGGGCTGGCATAACCTGCCCTTATTATTGTTTCGTTTAGCATTGTGGAGCTGTCTGATAAATATACGTAACCTAAAAGTCGGCCGTAACGATCGGTTTTTTGTACGTCAAATACTATTTTTATGATGTCGCCTTTCTTTACAAGGGTTTTTAAATAGTCTGATGCTTGTTTGCCTAACGTCGTTATGGTCCTTACATCTTTGCCGGTTCGCTGTGCGTCTCGGCGTGCTTTTGCGTTGTTTTTGCTTTCGGGCGTGTCTATGCCTATTAAACGCACGCTGGTGGGCTTTTTATTGTATTCTATCTTTATTGTGTCACCATCTATGATGTAAAGAACCTTTGCCGTTATTGACAAGTTTTGAGCGTGGAGCGATGCAGTAAATAACAATAGGGGCAGTATGAGTTTATTCATTGTTGATTAAATTTGCCCCCAACAAAAAACGCGGGCCAAACGTGCGAACGAAAGACCGCTACTTTGCCAGGGGCAAATTAACAGGTTTTTTAATACTTCTTTTCTTTCGCACGTTTGATTCATATAATATTTTGGTCTCAATTCTTTATCTTAAAAGCTTTTCAAGGACGTTTTGTAGGAATTTCATCGGCTTGTGTTTACTGGTTTCCCATCGCAAAACCGTAGAGTACGACACTCCCATTTTACTTGCAAGATCTTCCCTAGACCAGCCTTTTTTTTCTCTGGCTGCTTTTAAATTTTCTCCATACAATTCATTTTTCATTCTAATTCCCTCATGAATTCTGCGACATCGTTTCGTTTATTATAGCAAGATGTTTGTATGCTGTCAATTTGATTCATCGGTACTTCAATAACCCTTCCCGGTGCTACGCCATTTTCATGGAAAAGGATAAATTCTCTGTTTTTCAATTTCCCAAAATCTTCTGGAGCAAGTGCAGCATGTTGTCGTTGTATGTCACTGCTTGTTTTACTTGAATTATTTTCTCCCTGACTTACTGATTCTTGCTTTTCATCATACATCATGTTGCCTAGGCGTTGAGACAGCGATGTTCGAGTTTCCATACTTGATGTTCTCATACCAAATATGTGTGCCGCCTGATTCGCCCATGCACCTTGCTCCCCATGTGTTTTATCTGGCAATCTCTGCCCGCTGGCAATTATACTTAATCCCTTAGAACGGCTTTGATTATATACCGAGCGTTCTATATCTGCCGGCAAATGAAAAGTCAACGCCTCATCTATAAATACGGCAGCCCTGAGTTCGTCTTCACTTACATCTGGGAGAGATATTGCTCGTAACAAAAAAGCAGAGAGCATAAGGGCAAGAGAACCGTGTTGTTCTGCACTACTCGTCGCATTGTTGAGTAAAAAAATTCTTCCCGGGTGTTGTAAAAGGTCATCGATTCTTTTTCCACCAGGTGTATTTTGTGCCAATAATTCTATTGTGACTATATCCCTAAAGCCGATTAAGGCAGTGGCATATTTACCCTGGAATGCTTTATCATCTCCAGCCTTTTCCCTTTTTTTTATCAACCACATTTTTGTTTCGTCAATAGTATCAAAAGTAGCAGCGTCTTTTAGTAATACTATAGCACTGTCGGACCAGAACCTATCAGTTGTGTTTCCGCTGTGGTGTGACTCTACTGCAGTAGATATGACAGAATATTTTAATTCAGGATGAATTTTGAAATCTTCCCACATTTTCCAACCAATAGAACGGGTGTCATACGGTGCAAATATTATGTCCGTATCCGGATTATATAGTGTTCGTAGCCACTCACCCTTTGGGTCGTGTATTAGAATTGGTATCTTTGGATATTTTTCCCGTATGCCATCATGAATCGCTTTCATTAAGCGGGATTTACCGCTTCCCATGTCACCAAGTATTGTTACTCCTCTTGATAAACGATTAAATGGTAATATAAGTGGCTTTGTTGAGTGTTTGGCAAATTCCCTTATATGTTCCGGCAATACATCTCTACTAAAATTTCCAACCTTAATGCCGTTAGTATCTCCTGTGGGTATAAAAACAGGACCGTGTTTTAATGTTTTAGGATTTAGTTTATATAGGAAAAACGTTTTGAAAATAACGGTAACTACAACCAATAAGGGTGCATAAATGGTATCATTTAGAAATGGTTTCCAAAACATATTTATTATCCGTTCCATGTAAATTGTTTCAAATACGGTTTTGTATGATGTGTAATAAAAGTTTTTGAGGATATAAAAACCAAGTATTAAGATTGAAAAATAGACAGCAAATTGCCAGAAGAACAGTTTTTTCTTTGGTGGTTTCCATAAATAAAAAACAAAGAAATGATAAACAAAAAAAGCCGATAAAATCAAAATCATAAATTTTGCAATATCAGGCAACGAAGTATAATAAACAATTATTTTTATCATTTATGTTCTACTGTAATAAAACTATATTTCCAGTCCTGCAGAAACATCTTTTTTCTTTGATTGAATCTCTTTTACATTTGTTGGTGAATATAATGACAATACTTCTTTTCGAGATATTTTTTTAATAATATTGTGTAATTCGTTGTTTGCTTCTGACACGGGTTTTATTACTTTATAATATTTTTCTTTTATGTCGTCTTTTATCTCTCCCCTTCTTGTAAGTTTCAACGAAATAACATCACCTACATTTAATTTTGTTTCATCTTTTATATACATGCAAAATTGTCCCTTTTCCGTTTTTGACCACTCCCGCTCAGTTTCCATGAATTCTCGTTTTACTAAGTGTTTTGGGTCTAAACCCGTAATCTTTGCTACATAACTTTTGTCGTAGACGGATTTTACCACCATTAACATGCCCACTTTTCGCTCAGCTTCCTTTTCCTTTTTAGCTGAACTGATAATATGACTTTCTGCTTTATCATACACTTGAGGAAAATTCACTTTAATATAATCTAACATTATATGTTCTTCTTTGTTAGTTCTCATTAGATTACTCTCCTTTTAATATTCTAATCTGTCAACGACATATATTTGTATAGCTATATCTTTCTTTATAGTTATGGAATAGTCCTGCTTACCTGCCATTTCTTGCTGTGTGTCATCCGCAATGCCCTTTATCATTTGTGCCGGAATATCGTTTCCAGAGGCAACACTTGCCCCTGTTGCAGCTGCCGAAAGAAGTATTTTTGCTGGCAGACGTGCTTTCTGTTTATTAACCTTGCCAGGGATTCCGCCAGAGCCGTCTGTATGTAAGGCAAGACCCATAAATTTGATTTCCTGACCATCAGGAAAGACAATTGTATGAAATACGACATTAACCCTATCCACAGATTTTTCAATATTACACGAGCCGATAAGTTTTGTGTATTTTGGGATTATCACTTTCCCAAGAAAACTGATATCATATTCTGTTTGGGCGATTACTGGTGAAATTGTATTAAAAGAAAATATAGCAGTTTTTAGGACTGCATCAAAAGTAAAGCCAGTGTGCATAAAATATCGCATTTTTGTTTCGTGTTTTTCTGTTGGACCATTCCAGTCAGCACAAAATAGATTACTACAGCAAACAATGGATAAAACCAAAAGCATTTTTTTCATAATTCCTCCTTTAAGGTATATCAAAAGCAATAGAAAATACTCGTCCTTTATCGCCACTTTCTGTGAGTTTTAATGTTATTTGTTTTTGTTTCTGGATTGGAAGTAGAACTATAAACTCACCAGTTTTTTCTGGTGCTACTAAAGGTTCATTGTATATTTCAGCCGCTATAAGTTGTTGTTGTTCATAAAGTGATACATTCGCTATAAAAAAGTATTTTTGCTGTGAGTTTATTACTTTAAACTTAACTATGTTTTTTTCTTGCCATGGTGTAGTAGAATAAATGCGGACAGTGACATCGTTTATCGTATTTTCCTTTCCTGAAAAGAAATATGTTTTATCGGCTTTTTTGATAATATTATTTAAGGTATTGAAGTTAAAAACTAATTCGGTTTCCTGTTTTTCTACTGTGTAGTCTACGGGCGCTGTTGGTGTAACAGTTTTTGTTATTGTTTTTGAAGCAGTTTCTTTTTGTGAAGGATTGATAAAGGATTTTTGTTTTGTTGTAGGAAGAGAAACAACATAATCAGAGTTTTTCTTATCTACCTTTTTTCCAATAAAATTATTTGGAATATTAAGTTCGCTGTATATTAGAAGTGTCGGTAACCCGGCGTCGACATGCTTTGCTTTGTAAAGTATGGTATCAGTAACCTGTTCCGATACAATTGTTTTACTGCTTATATATGAACTGTAAAGAAGCCCGGCTGGTATGGGTGGATACGGGCTATGGTTCCCCCAGTCAACGAAGAAAACAAGGAGTAAAACTAAAAAAATAGTACTATAAAGGATTAAGTTTTTCATTTTTTAAAAAGGGTCTCGCTCCAAGCGTCTACCAATAACCCCCAAGGTGTATTTTCGGTTCTTTTAACTTTTTTAATTGACATTTCTGCTTCAAAAATTTCCTCTCTATTAAAATCAGTGTTTTGATAAGACCGGACTTCTCTTGTTCCTTTAACCTTTAAATCTATCCAATCCTTAGAATCGTTAATTGTAGTAATATTACTAATTTTAAGTGTGGTTTTTAACTGATTACTTTTTATGTTATCAACAACATTATTTATCGTCAAATAATCATTGAGCTTACGCTGACATTCTTCTGTCATCATTTTGAAAGCCCTCGTAAAGTTATCGTCATAAGCGTGAAAATCGTATGCTGAGAAATACTGGATAAAATATTGAGTGAAGTTAGAAACCTCAATCGGACTTACTGCAAGAATTGACTTGTCATATTTTACTACCTGAGCATTGCCAATCGAATCAACGTGTAACACTAAAGGCAATTTGTTTATGCTCTTTACAATAATAATAGACTCGAATATAGCAAGCATTATAAGAAAAAAACAACACTTTTTTAAAAAATTAAGCTGATTTATTGTATCACCAAATATCTCGAAGTATTTACTTGGTTTCTGTTCTACTGTTTTTGTGCCATTGCTCTCTTTTTTGCCTAACATGTTACCTCCTAGGCTGTTCTTTATGTTCAGTATCTTTGGAAGACGACCCTCTGCCTCTCCAACCAGAAACCCGGTCTTTTACATTACTGTATGTTTTTGAAATTCCTTTTACTGCAGTATTTCCTGTTTTAATTGCGGGAGCACTATATCTGGTAACGAGCATTGTTGCTGCACCTATAGCCAGACTTCCAATCTCGCCTAAATTTTCACCTGATATTATTTTAGCGGTAATCATAGGAACCAATACTACAAGGGCGACATATATAAGACAAACTGTTATCCATGGCAACATATCTTTCATAGTTTGTCCTTGTTGGTAAGCCCAGTTCTCAATTTGTAACGAAACCATTGTTGCCTGCAATATACGAAGTATTATAATCCAAGCAGAAATTTGGAAAACGGCAACAAGCCACCCCTTTAGTATTACCTTTGTGTATCTGAAAAGGTTTAAAACAATAGCAAAAGGACCAAAAACATATAAAATTGCAAGCAATAAGTAGCGAACAGACAAGAAAATACTTTCAATAATGCCGACAAGGATATAGAGTATACTTAAAATAAGAATTTTCGGTTGTAGTATAGCCAAAGTGGCGTTTATTCCACCGAGAACTTTTCCTGTTGCACTATCTCCAACGGTACCCTTGATATAAGAATAACTTTGTGTTGTAATAAAGTCTATGAGTGAAGAAAATTTACTCATGTCACACAAAGACATTCCTATCGCTTCACACAATGCAAGAATTTTCATAAATATATGTCTATACCATGCAAGAGCGACAAAAACAAGGATTGCCCTGAATATGGTCTTATACCAGTTGATTTCATTGTCACCACCAGGCGAATGAATAGCACCGGTTAACTTATCCAGCACATGCAAAGCGAACATAAGCGGGAAAAGAATATATGCGATTGTTTTAATACACAGATAAGCTGGCATTACAGCTTCCGGAATGCTTAACACTTCACAATAGGGCGCAAATATCATTATTTAGGTACCTCCTTCAGTATTTGGTAGACATCTTTTTTAGGTCGCTGGTTGTAAAGTTGGGCATTGTTGGCTTTTATGTTTTTAGCTGAATTTTCCTCGTTTCTAAGCCATTCCAGCTGTCTTGCCGCATCTTGTTGTTTCTGTTCTGTTCTTTCCTCTAGGAGCGACTTAATGCCCTTGTCAATTCCTGAAAGATACCTCAGAAGAAGCAAATCTCTTTCTTTGTTATATATATTTTGGTCTTCATCAGTCATTTTTGTTTTTTTGGATTTTTCCGTCAATTTTTTTAAATCTTCATCCCTTTTTTTTCCAATAGCATCTATTTCTTTTGAATAATCTGTTTTATTTGTAAGATATGTATTTGCGCCCGTAACCCATTTTCTGACATATGCGGTGTCATCAGGATCGGAGTTCATATAATTTTGTAATCGGCTGTAGGTGTTTGCATTTGCGCGGTCAATATCATTTTTTATTTGTTCCGCATAATAACCACCAATCCCGCCCTTATGTTCTGACATACTTTTTACATCTTCATAATATTGTTTACTTTGGTTATAATTTTGAAGCATAATTTTAGTTTGTACTACCATTTCATTTTTCACAAACGCTTGATATATCGCGTCGTACGCGTGATTAATATCCTCAGTAAAACCAAACACCGCAAAAGCATTTGTTGAACAAACCATAAACATCAAAAGAAGAACAACAAAATATCTTTTCATTATTTCACCTCATTTTCTACTTATTTTATTCCTGCCAGTCCTTTTATTATTTGCCAATCAGACCAGTCAGGATGTTTTTCACGCATTATATTTTCAGTCATTGTGTCATTAGGGTCAGTTGTACATATCCAATAATCTAATTTTGACGGATGGATTTTTATAACCCGATTATGTTCTGAAAATTTTAAGAAAACTTCTTTATATTTACCACTTTCACTGCGCAGATTTTTTACTTTTTCTATTTCCTGCTGATTAAGCTCAAACTGTGTAAGCAAGTCAAACCCTGTCTTTAACCGCAGAATATATTTTATAAAAGAGTTGGAAATTATTGCATTTGCGGCTTTAGTAGAAAGAAAATCTACCGGGCTTTGTGATATGGAAAGGATACCGGCGTTAAATTTTCTGGCTGTGCGATAGAGATTTTGAATAAGAAGAGACCCAACCTCGTCATTAAAAAATTTCCAGCCCTCATCAATAACAATCATTTTTTTGAGTGTTTTATCTTTTAATTTATTTTCAATTACAGAAGAGATTAAAAAGAATATGACGGATTGGAGATCCGGCTCTTCATTAAGTTTTTGTAAATCAAAAACGACTATTCTTGCATCTGCTTTTAATGAACTTGGTCTATTTAACAAACGGCCGTATCTGCCGGTAGTCCAAAATTCAAGATTTTTTCCGTATTCTTTTGCAATTTTTTTATCAGATTCGTCACCCTTGTAATTAAGTAGTTGATAATGTAGTGAATTTAATAATGGCGGGTCCATTTTACTGTGTTTATATGTCTCTGTTATAGCATTTTCAAATATTTTCTGTTCTTTACCTTCTAAACTAGGAAGCTTCAACATTTTTTGTATCAAATTGGTTAAAAAGGACACAACATCATTATCTAATTCTATTTCAATCCCAGCCTCTGTATCTTTACGTTTGATAATGGCCATTTCTTTTGACGGAAAAGGATTAAAGGCGAATTCTTCAGAAAGTTCTATTTCGAGATACTGCCCGCCAAACAGTTTACATAATTTTCTGTAACTGCCACCCACGTCAATTATTACTATATGATTTTTTTCAGATTCGATGAAAAAGTTAGTAAGAAGGAAATTTGTGGTAAAAGATTTGCCGCCACCTGTTTGTCCTAACACAAGACCGTGTTTTGCAGGTAATAAGGGATCAAAAAGATTAATTGGCAAAAGTTGGTCGTCTTCTGTTTGGAAAAGGATTTTCGGTTCTTTACTTCCAGTCCAGGACGCCGAAGTAGGTATCATCTGCGATACTGCTTCTGACTGGAAGACGTGTTTCTTGAAGTTCAAGTGGCTGTGATTTGGTAATACAGACAGAAAAAGCAATAGATGATTCATATCATCTATTATACCCTCAGATTCCCCAAGCAGTCGGAAAAGTTGAAGACAAGCATTTGTTTTAGCAGTGAGTTTTTCAAGAGTGCGTTCTTTTAAAACAACGGTAAATGAATAATTGAATAGTTTTTGGAATGTTGTTTTTATCTCGTCTATAAGTTGGTCGGCTTCATCTGATTTTGATTGTGCTTCATAATTTTTTTTGAAACCGCTTAGCTGATTGATGTTTTTTGCAATCGTTCCCGTAAGTTGAACTTGTTTAATAAGGTCGTCTTGATTGCTTGTATTTAAGGCAACAGAAACATCGCAGTCAGGACTTAAACATGACATAAGTCTATAAAACATAGAAAAATCTATTGTCTCCGGACGAATATGCAGATTTACCGCCCGATAATAATAACCGTCGATATATACATGGTCAAATTCGTTTTTGCAGGCATTGAAACATATTTGTGAGCGTAGCGTTTTCTCTTTATCTATTTTACCAAGCCCGAGAGTTTCAGCCCGGCCCGGATTCAAATGATTGTAAAAAAGGTCACTTATTGCTTTTTCATCTAGTATTATAGTAGGTATGCCTATTCCGTTTAACAAAGAAATAATACTTCGAGATATTTCTTTCAGTTTTTCAATTCTTACATCATGTATTCCTTGGGTTATTTTTTTGAAGTTATCGTTGATTATAGAAAACATAGGTGTTTTTAGTTTTTTTGTATCATTATTCGTCGATGTGGTTGTCAAAAACATAAAATATCTACGTGTCTGTGTAAAAACACTTCTTAGATGCTCTAATTTATTATCAACAATCAGTTTAGCTACATCGTCTGCAGGGTGTGTGGTGTCTTGGTATTCCTTTATTTTTTCTTCTGCACCTTTTGTAATTTTTACAAGAAATTGCAATGTCGTATTATCAGGCAAAGAGTGTAAGCAATTTTTTATCATCTGAAAATAATCTTTTAATTCTTCATCTGATTTTACAGTTAAGTCCGGCAGAATAATCTCGTATGCAAATGTCATTTGTAGATCTAACCCGACTATTGCTTCATCTTCTACCGCCCAAAGGTTAAGAAGTTGGTGTACGGACGGGAGTTTAGATGTTTGGAATATATCTCTGATAGTAGTCGGATTTATTTTTGGCATTTTATACTCCGATAAGCCGGGATATCTCTGGTGCTTACACCCAACTTGTTAGGTGTGGTCATAAAAAGCAAAAAAGCTTTTTCTGACCCGCCAGACCTATGTTTCAACTTTTTGCCGAGAAAAAACACCAAACAAAGCCAAACAAGACCTATTTTATATGAATTTGTACCACCCCATACCATTAAAGTGGAAACCAGTATTATACCCACGTCAATAGGCTGGAAACCAAAGAAAAATATGGTATTTGACAATGCTTTATAAGTGTATACTGGTTTCATAATTATTTAAATATCGCCTGTAGCAGGTCAACTATATTTTTTGCTGCAAAAATGATTATTCCTCCACCGATAACCTTGAGTCCTGTTTTGAACGCATTTTCATCGTGCATTGAAACTCTTATTCCGGTGAATATTAATCCACCAAGCACCGCCGCACCACCGAGAACTTTCGTTATCCAGTTAAAAAGATTACCAAGAGAACTTTCAATCTGTTCACCATAGGCAAAAGCAGAACCCTGTCCAACCGCCACAACAAAACCAACAACCAACAACCAAACAACAACACTTCTTTTACTCATAATACCTCCTTTTACATTCTACTGTAATTATGGCTTTTGTCTCTGTATTAAATTAGCGTCAAGTAAAGCATTTTCTAATACAGGCAAGCTTTCATATACAGTATTGAAATTTTTCAATTCTTCATATGTAGACAAAGATGTCTCATCCGTAGCAAAGTTAATAGCAGCTAGACAATACAGCTTATCTGAATATACATTATCTTCTATTGAATATTTTTTCTTTGCAAGATATTTCTTTTTTGCTATCTCTTTTTGGTCTTTTATACCCGTATCATCGGGACTTAATTTTGCTGCTTCTGAAAAATTAAAATATGCTTCATCCGGCTTATCTTCTCCAAGACATTTTATACCCTTTGTTACAAAGCTGTATACATACAAGTCCTTTCTGTCTTTTATTTTTCTTTTAACTGTTTTTGTTTGTTCTAACTCAGGTATTAACAGGTGTAGTTTTGTAAATTCTTTCTCTGCTCTATTAAAATCATTTTTTTCAAGCATAGAATTGATATTGTTTTCTATTCCCTGCGAATATTCATATATTACTTTGTCAATCATGATTTTATTTGGGTCTGCTTTTTTCACTGGTTGCGACACACGGTCATAAATATCGTCTAAAAATGTTTTTATATTTTTGTCTTCAGGGTTTATATCGAACGCTTTTAAGTATGATTTATACGCTTCTACAAAATTATTTTTACTTATATTTTTTCTCGCCTCTGTAATATAGACGTTCATTTTATTAGCAATGATTGTCTGTTCGCAAGTGTTCAATAATTGTTTTGCGGGCGAATTATCTTCTGGTTTGAGCGGTATCGCCTTTTTAAGTAATATAATTGCTTCTTCGTATTTTTCCAACTCGGCATATGTTGTTGCCTCTCTAAAAAACCTATCATATATCCTGCACGACTGTTGATATACCTTTTGAAATTCTTCTGTAAACGTGGGGGCAATTTTAGTTTCAATATCTTCTTTTTTACCAAACCTGTAACTAAAACCAATTTTGTGAAAATTAGTAAAATCTTTCGATACAAACGCATAATCAAGCTGAAAATCAGACAACAAGAACCCCAAACCTGCAGTTAAACCCTGTTTCCAACCAAGCCTAAACATTGCGAATTCATAAAGCATGTATTGTACACCAAAGGAATACAACAGGTTTTTATCAGAATAAGTTAAATCTGTTGCAATCAAAATATCGTCATATGATAATTTATCTTTAATCTTACTGTATTTTGGAAAAACAGTCATGCTACCGGAAAGCCCAAGCTTAACTGCGACCGGCAAATCTTCTTTTGTATCAATCATTTTCATACTCACCTGTAACGGATTCTGAAACAAAACACCCGAGTTAATAACGATTTTTCTTCCAACTGGATTACCGGTCATGAGAAGTTGTTTTGCTAACCCGATATCTAAACCGAATCCGGTTCCGTTTTCAGTGTTCATATTATAATTAAGCCATTTCAAAGACCCACCATAATTTAATTTTATACTATTAATATATCCTGCGTATGCACCGTAAATCGCCATCTGGTTATTTTCTGTTTTGGTTTCCACATCATCTATCTTTGTTCTAACTTCAATGTTTCCTCTATAAAATTGAGTTCCTGCAAGAGCAAAAGCGCTGTTGTCTCCCGCAGACGAAAAACCAACAAAATCATACCTTGCGGTATCAAACAAAAACCAATGATTTGCCGATACTTCTTCGCCGTCAAGTTTGCCAAGCAGGGCAGGATTATAATAAATAACCGACATATCATTTCCGTAAGCAGTAAAAGTATCACCCATTGCCATAGCGGCAACACCAGGACCATAGCTTAAAAAATTACTTCTATATCCTGTTGCAGCAAAAGAATAATTCTCAAGAACACACGAAAAACAGAAAAATACAACCATCAGAGGTAAAACGGCTCTCATAAATGCAATTATCGACATTTTATTTAATGCCTTAATGGTTTTGTACCCTATGTTTTTCATTTTATCACTAAAATATAACACTTACTTGCCCCTTCGATTTTTTCTATTCTACAAATATATGACCCATTAAACAAAGTATTACCTTTATCATCTTTACCGTCGTAGTAAAACTCATTTGTTCCTGCTACAGCATCGATATCTTTCTGATATATTAAATCACCATATTCGGAATAGAGCCTTAGTTTCACTATTTGAGGACTGTTAACTTTAAACACTATCCGAGTCTGTTCTTTGTTTGGGTTAAATGGGTTAGGGTAATTAAATGTCTTGTTAGAAGACATATCAAGTGTTTTAAAACTCCACACAGGACTTTGAGTAACCACTCCAAAGGAATCAACAGCATCAACATTCCAAAAATATGTTCTGCCAGCTACAAGATTTCTTAACACACATGAATTTTGTGTTCCTTCATAGATACTGGACGAATATTGTAGAGATTTTTTTATTGAAAGGTTATAATTGCCTTCTATCTGAGGACTGCTGAGATATAACCTGTAAGTAATTGAATCATTATCATCATCAGAGGCAGACCACCTAAGAGTAACCAACGAAGACGCCACGGTCATACCGTCAATAGCGTCACCCGATTTGTTTTTTGGTATTGTGGGTGGGGTAGAAACACAAAGGGTTCTTGACGGTGTTGTTATTGTTTGCCCACTCCATAAATCCAAGACAACAAAATAATATGAGTAATTATTACTGCCTACTGGAAAAGACATAACATGCGAACACACTTTCCCATTAAGATATTCAGAAGAAGCTTGGCTCATTGTAAATGGGCTATTAGATATCTCTGTTCCGTTTTTAGAAATATGTAATAAACAATACCCATACTCAGGAGCATCGTTTTCCGTATCAGTGTACATTATTCTGAATGAAAAATTATCAACAATTGGTGTACCTATAGTTGGGTAAACCCCAGACGCAGAATAATGTTCTTCGTTTGTCCAAGATAACGTCGGCAATGTATTATTTCTTGTGAAATTTTGATTTGTTAACACTGAATATAGATTTGTATGTACCCTGTTACTTGGCGTAAAAGAATAATACGCAAAACTTGAAGGTGTTATAGTGTAATTAAATCCTGGAGTTAGTCCTGTAAATTGGTAATAACCCACAGAAGAAGTTATAGCCGTTTGTGTATTGACCCCATCAGACAAAACAACGGAAACGTCTTTCATACCACTTCCTGACGGGTAAAAACAATAGCCTTTTATTGAAATCTGAGTATCAGGACCAAGCCCTGTTATTGCAGTTGCTTCTGTTGAAAAAATGTCTTTTGCCTGAAAAGTGTATTCATAATAACTGCACGGACTAAGTAATGTAGACGTAGAATAAATCGCTCCGGTATTATATGCTCCGGAAACATAATTCATTGTTATTACCTTAACTGTGTAATTGCCTGATGATATTATAACTCTCGGATATCCAACCGCCGGGGAATCATTGTCAGAATCAGTATATTTAACTCTGTAATCAATTACAGCGGTATATGTACTTATATCTGGTTCTATGCCATCACTTTCATATCCTGCGTCACCTGTCCAGGACAAAACCGGAGCAGCAGTTGTTCTTGCGTAGTCCTGGTTCTCTTGGTGTGTCTGTGTATTTGTGTATACTCTATTTGCTGGACTAAAAGAATAATAAGCAAAACTTGAAGGCGTAACCGTATAACTCATTGTTGTAATCAACAATTCGTAATATCCACCTATATCAGTATAAGTAATTCCAGACTCATCGCCAGAAAGTGTTATTTTAACATTGGGCATTAAAATATTGGCCGAGTCTCTTACATAACCCCTAACCCACGTTTTTAATCTCGGGCCGCTTTTCAATAAATCACTTGCAGAAGTGTTGTAAACATCCTTTGCCTGATAAGTGTAATTATAATAAGTACAGGTATTTAACAAGGTAGACGTAGAATAAATCGCTCCGGTATTATATGCTCCGGAAACATAATTCATTGTTATTACCTTAACCGTATAACTACCCGATGATATTATAACCCTTGGATATCCAACAGCAGGAGCGTCTATATCCGAATCAGCGTATTTTATATTAAACGTAAATGCTGTAGTAGAAGTACCAATATCCGGGCTTACTCCGTCTGCTTCGTATCCCGCTTCTCCTGTCCAGGACAAAACCGGAGCAGCAGTCGTCCTTGCAAAATCCTGATTTTCTTGGTGTGTTTGTGTGTTCGTGTATACTCTATTTGCTGGACTGAACGAGTAATACGCAAAACTTGACGGCGTAATAACATAACTCATAGTTGTAATTAAAAATTCATAGTATCCAGAGGTGTTTGTGTATTGCGTAGATGTTTCAGAACCCGATAAATCTAATTTAACATTCCCCATTGGATTATTGTTGGTATCCTTTATATATCCCCTAGCATATGTTCTTATTTGCGGCCCGGAATTAGATATTATATTTGCCGATGCGTTCCAAATATCATTCGCTTCAAAATAGTAAGTATAATTAATGCCAGTTGAGAGAGATATCGAATATGAATAATACGCTCCGGTATTATAATTTCCCGCCATATAAGACATTGAAAAAGGACTATTAGAAATTTCAGCCCCGCCTTTCTTAATATGCACCTTTGGATAGCCATTCGCAGGAGCGTCATTATCGGGGTCAGTATATTTAACTCTATAAATACAAGCTACCGTTGAAATGTTAATATCCGGACTCACACCATCACTTTCATATCCTGCTTCACCTGTCCAAGTAAGGACCGGCTGATTACTCACATCAGGTGCATCTACTTCTGATGGTGAAGTTGATGATGTATTCCATATATCATATGCTTGGAAAGAATAAGTATAATTTGCCCCCGTAGATAGCAATGTCGAGTAAGTATACAATTTTCCATCAATACAGTTTACATCGTTAGAATCAACTTGATTCATAATAAAAGGGCTTCCTGCAATATTTGTTCCACCTTTTTTTATATACAATTCCGGGTTTCCCGTTTTAGGCAGGTCGTTATCAGGGTCGGTATATTTAATTCTATAAGTAAATACAGTATTTGTAGAACCAAGAACTAAATTTAATCCGTCTGTTTCATACCCCGATTCTCCTGTCCAAGATAATGCCGCACTTGCTGAATTATTTACTCTTGTATAGTTTTGGTTAGTTTGATTTGCCTGTAAATTAGTATATGTCCTGTTACTCGGTGTAAATGAGTAATAAGCAAAACTTGATGGGGTGACGGTGTAGCTTTGTCCGTTTGTTAAGCAAAAGTAATAATATCCTGAACCAATAGTATTTATTGATGTTCCGGTTCCGAAATCTTGAGCGACCATGACGTTTTGCATACCATTACCTAAAGGGTCTAGGACATAACCAGCAATACTACTTTGTACATTTGGACCAGTACTTGAAAGGTCAGTAGCAGACAACCAACCATCTGTAGCCTGAAAAGTGTATTCATAATAACTACACGGACTAAGCAACGTAGAAGTGGAATAAATCGCTCCGGTATTATATGCTCCAGAGACATAATTCATCGTAATTACTTTAACCGTGTAACTACCCGACGATATTATAACCCTCGGATATCCACTTGAAGAAGCGTCGTTATCAGCATCGGTATATTTTATCTCATATATATAAGTATTTGTTGAAGTCCCGATATTTGAACTTATTCCACCTGTTTCATATCCTGGATTACCAGACCAAGATAAAACAGGTTTATGTTCTCCAACAAGAACAACATCATCGACCCCACCATAAACATGAGCGGAACCATCATACGTATAATGACGAAATCTAAATTTTATAGCAGAAGAGGGTATTCCACTTATTTCCTGATGTACCCAATTAGCCGGAGCATAAGAATTCCCATCGGTTCCAGTAGACCACAATACATGCCATGAAGAATCATAATATTCTAATGTAAAATTTCCATATGCAGGGGAGCTTCCTGACCAACCGGCCGTATTCCAGATCGCATTGTTTTTTATTTTTGCATCATCATAACCCGCTAAATTTATACTTTTTTCCATATAATTTGTTGCATAATTGTTACCATAATTTGTCTCATAAGCACAACTAGACGCACTCACATATGTTGATGTATATATGTCAAAACTTACCCCACCACCAGTGTTATATACTGTCCATCCCGAAGGAAAGCTATCCATATTATCTGAAAAAATTTGAGTGCCGATAGCACACAATGTAATCGGCCAGAGAAAAACATATAAAAAAAGTAAAAAAGGTTTTTTCATTTTAATCTTTTAAATACCGCAAATCCTTGATTGTATCTTTTTGTTTACTGGTATAAAAATATCCTCTTTTTTCTAATTCAAATAATCCTGAGGTGTTATTTAATAATGACTGCAATTCCTTTGCTTGTTTAAAATAATATTTTGCTTTAACGAAGTTAGTTTGCTTCATATTTACAAAAGCTATTCCTATTAATACATTCCATAATTTAGAATTTATTTCTTGTGCCTTTATGAAATTCGACATTGCTTTTTTATAATCACTTTTCTCAAAATAAAAAAGTCCTCTATTATAATATGCTCCTACATGTTTTGGATTAAGCTCTATCGTTTTATTATAGTCTATAATAGATCTGGCGTAGTCACCTTTCTTGGTATATGCAAGTCCTCTGTTATAATAGGCAGCAGTAAGCCCAGGATTAAGCTCTATCGTTTTGCCATAGAAAACAATTGCTTTCTCATATTCCCCTTGTGCAAAATAACCATTACCTAAGTTATAATAGGCTACCGCCTTATTATTATAGCCATCTGAATTCTGCCATCTTCTTATTGCGTTAGTAAAACACTCAATCTGTTTTGTAGCATTAGTTTCTTTAAGACCTCTATTGCCCCAATATACAAAATTCCTATATTTATTATATTTATAAAAACCACATATTAACAAAATGACTAAAGATATCAAAACTATTATAAGTATTTTTTTCATTTTATAGTTTTTTCTTTAACGGTACAAACATGTTCATAAAACGACCCTTTAATTTACACTAAAATAGATTTTTGGGTGTCGTCTGAAAGGGGACCGGCTTTTTAGACACCCCTTTTTCTTACAGCGAAAAATCTAACCCTTTCTTTTTTTGCATGTCTTTTGATTCAAGTAAAGCCACATCCATCCTGTCTTGCGGTCTGTCAAAATGTTTTTTTAATCTTATTAAATCTTCTTTTGATATAACGTCAACCGTAAAACCCTCAACTGGTTCTGTTTTTTTCTTTTCCCAAGCCTGTTCAAAAGTAATTATCTCCTGAGATGTCCATACTTCAATTTTAAATGCTTCGCTTTTTATTTCTATCTTTTGGTTCTTTCTCATCATTGTTTCCGGCGGAATCGTTTCTCCGGTAAATTCTTTTAGCGCAGCACTTAACTTTATGGTGTTTTCTTCGGTTTGCCGAATCCACGTATCCATATCTTTGGTCGCACGGGGTTCTTTACTATGTATCATTGTTGCATATGCACCAATGATTAAGTAATCCACTTTGTTTTTGCCAAGTATCTCGAGAAATCTTAAATATTCAGTAGTATAAGGTATATTTGTCATTTTGTTAATGATATTTTATATATGTTTTTAATTTTACGAATATCCTTCTTTAATACCATAATATAATAGTTAAACATTATTTGTTCGGCCATCCGGAAAACATCTTTTATGGTTTTCTCTGTTTTATCAGAAGGGACTTGTTGTTCTATAAATTTAATTTCCATATTTAATCTCTGTACTATAAAGCAGCTATGAATGTTGGGCTGACCTTAAGGATTCTGGACGTTTTTCGTATTCCAACACCGCTCTTTAATAACCGTTTTGCTTCTTTTCGGATTTTATCCGAATATCTTGGTCTGCCAATTTTTTTGCCTTCGGCGATTGCTCGCCTCATGCCGGATTTTGTTCGTTCGGATATTTTTTCTCGTTCTATTTTAGCCAAAGTTGACATTATTGATATTACTACGTCGCTGAATTGTCCTAATGAGGAAAAATAAGATTCTTGATATGACACCCAGTCAATACCTATGTTTTTTAATTCTTGTAATTTCTGTAATGTATATAATGTACCGGCTCTTGAAAAACGAGACAAGTCCCAAAAGAGAACCACATCAAACAGATTTTTATGGGCATCTTTAAAGAGTTTATTAAAACCTGGTCTTTTGTCTTCGCGGGTTTCTTTTCCGGTTACAACATCTGAATAGGTGTTATAAATTCTCCATTTATTTTTAAGAGAATAGGCGGTTAAATCCCTGATTTGATTATTTAACTCTTGACCCACCGTAGAAACTCTGACGTAAATTGCTGTTGTTTTCATTTTATTTTTTCTAATCAGCACTTCAACATTCACCTCTTTTTTTCTTTTGCAAGCGATATTTAACAGTATTTGTTATTTGTATTACCCAGTTACTCGTTTTCATTAAATAGTATAATAAAACCGAAGCAGAAAGATTAAGTAAAAAGTTAGGTATTAATTTATTTAATGGCCAGTGAACAAAAAATAAAATTAACGTAGTACAAATATTAAAAAAAATAGCATAAAACAATGTATATTTATATGAAAAGAATATACTACATGATTTATTATTTATACGAGCGTTGTGTTGATAAATTGTAGACCATAAAAATAACACAGGAAAAAACATTAAAGAAACAAAAGTAACACTATCAATAAAAATTTTTAACACAATTCCCACCCCCAAATACCCCCATTTTACCGTTTTTCATCGGATTAGAAGTATATAAGTTATTCATAAATATTATTTAGAAGCATTGTCTTGTTCCCATGGATAACACCCTGACTTTCTTTTTATGTTTCTAAAATAAACTACTACTGCTATTCCTGAACCTGCTAATGATAACGCTATCAACAATAGGCTATATAACACATTGTGGACATATTTATAAATAATCACTCCCAGCACCACATCTATTAGTCCCACCAAATTTGGAAAGTTCATACACCCACCTATTTTTTCTCGTATGCAAGTTTTAGTTTATTACATTTAGATATTATTAAGTTTAATGAATTAATAATATCTTTATCTTTAGGGTCTAACACAAACACCAGAGAATCATATTTGCTATAATCATAACTGAGCGATTCGCCGCTGGTACGCATTAGAATAGTGAAATCTTCTCCCTTTACTCCATAAAGTAACGCATGATTTCTTTTAACCATTTCTTCACCCACACCATGCTTTTTCCAAGATGAAAAACCATCGCGGGTGGCATCAGTATATAATGTAACTAATACAGCAGACAAGAAAATAAATATAAATATATAAACACCATAACGACCCAAAAGACGGTCTAAAAAAGTACGTATTCCAAAAATACCTGCAACTAAGAAAAAAACACCAATTCCTAAAATTACAAATAGAATATAACCGTACACAATAGCCTCCTGACAAAATAAAATATCAAGGATTACTTTTTATTTTACTTTTTCAGTATCAATTTTCAAAACCGAATAGCTTTCATTATACGAAAAGCTTTTTTGTGACCCCCTGATGCCGCCTCTATTATTCTGTTAAATGTTATTTCTCTGCCTAGCCACAGACCTATTACTAATCCAACAACAAACACAGCAACTAAAAGCAATATGCCCATTATTTCTTTCTCCTTACTTAGTATTCTATACTAAGTCTTATTACCCTATCTTTTCCTTTTCTTTTTATATTCATTACCGCTAAACCATTTATCTTTCTACTTTGAATATAATAAAAACAATCTTTTTTATAGCCACTACATTTAAAACAGGCATCATATACTGAAAACGACGTAATACAGAAAGTCCAAAAACATTTATTCATCGCACGTTTGATTTATTGGTATTAATTAGTTTATCTTGTTCTCTTTTATATTGATTATTGTTTTACCCACCTCTTTTTAGAAGAAAACCCTTGTTTTGCTTTTTTAATTAACTGATGTAAATTTAATATCTTAATTCTATATGTTAAAGAATTTCTATGAATGCCTAATTCTTTTGCTGTATTTATTTTATGCCAATTATTATTCTCTAATGCTTTCATTAAATACTGTTTCTCAAATTCAGCCCAGGCTTTTCTTAATGGCAATCCTTCGGGAATTGCATATCTTTCACACTTTTTATAATGCTCTGTGTATATTTTTTCTTCTTCTAATTTATGTTCCATTTTTATAAACCCCCAAATCTTCCAATAATTTTTCCTAAAATTATAATCTTTTGTTCATATGCTGTACTTTTTTCTTGAATAATAAAGGCATTTTGTATTTTTTTTGAATTTGTACCGTTTGGAACAATTATATGAGGTTCAGTTTCATGAGGTTTTAAAGCCAGCGCAAAATCATCTTTTTTTATTGTCGGTTGCTGACGGACGATAATAGAATCCCCTTTTTTAATTCCTGCATCAATATTTGAATCATCGTTGACTTGCCAAACGAATGTGCCGTCCTGTGCGATTTCTTTAGGTAATGATATATAGCCCTTGATATTTTCTTTTAATATTATTGGTTCACCAGGTTTAATTTTTTTGATTATAGGAAGCGCTATAATATTTCCTTTGTCGATTGAGATATGTTCTTCTAAAAAGTATGAAAGAGGTACATTGAAAAATTTGGAAATTATTTCTAATAGCTTTTTAGAAGGAGAACTAAATCCGGATTCGATATGGGCGATATATTTAGGTACAACATTAACTTTTTGAGCAAGTTGTTTTTGCGTTAGACCTTTCTGCTTTCGTAATTCACGAATCCTTTCACTGATTAAAGTTTTTTTCATCTTATTTTAAATCACTTTCTAATATAGCCATTGCGCTGCCAGGATTCTTAAAACCTTGCTTTTCCATCATCCCTTTAATATTTCTCTCTAATGTGTCTGGATTGGTTCTGCCCCATTCATACAATTTGGGCATATCTTCTTTTTTAATTTCTTCACCAAGAATTATTACTTTTTTTTCTTTTTTCTCATCCGTTTTTTCTTTCCCCGGATTTGGCAATTTCCCTTCTTTCCGTAGTTCCCTTCTGTCCAGTTCATCTCTTAAATCCTGTTCTTCCATCTCTTTTTTCCGCACGTCCATATCTTCTAATATTTCGTCTATTGATTTATCCGGTGCTTTTTTCATTTGATACCTCCTCACCTTTTAATCTTTTTCTGTTCCCACTATTATTATAATATATATGCACTTGCTTGTCAAGTGCTTTTTTTACTTTTTAAATATTTTTCTTTTTAGGTAGCGACTTATACCTTTTATTCCGTCACTGGAACCCTTGTTTTGCTTTTTATTCTACTATAATAGAACATCGGTATATTACCCCAGATTATTTATATAATTTCCACTTATACCATTTTTCTACGGCATATTCTTTGTTTGTTTTATTGCCTATAAGAATCAACCAGTTACTCCCGATATATTTAATTATATAATATCTATCATTCCCTGTTATATCCCTGTTTGTGATTTTGTCCTCTATCTTAAATCTAAACTTAGAAACACATTTACCTTTTTTCATATTTCTAATCCCATTGAGTTTTCTTTTTCGTTTTGAATGTTTCTAATAATTCCTCTTTTATCTTCATCGGGTACACTTTTTAAAACTTCTTCTTTGTTGTTTTCTTTATTTGAACAATATCTCGCAGCCACAATACAATCTTCAGGATTTAGAGAATATTTGTTCAAAATAGATTTACCTGTTTTACTGTTAAGAATCTTTCCGACTTCTACTTTTTGTTCCGGAGTTATATTATTGATTTCATTCAATAATTTTTCTGTCTGTTCCATTTTATGTTTCATTTGTTTAGATTCCCAAGCCAATCCTTTTACGCCTTCCAAAACAAATTCATTATTGATTATGATTTTATGTAGATACGTTGGATTTATTTTTGATGCTTTTTCAATTCCCAAATCTCCTGTCATCTCATTTTCATATTCATGTCTTTTTTCAGCAAGCCGTTCGTCATTCGCAACATTTACACTATGGTTAACTCTATCAGATTCCCTCACAATCCTTTCATTTGATACTCCTTGCGGTTTTATAATAACATCCTCTTTTGAATTTAACAATTCACCTTCTACTACTATTACCCCAGGTGGAAGCTCTTCTCCGGTTTTGGGGTCATTTTTAAGATACTTTTCTACATCACCAAAACTTTTTCTGCCAATATAAAATTTTGCATTAAGCCCTACTACGTCATCGTTTGCTTGATAACCCATATTATTCATCTTTTTTAAAACTCCGGTTAGTTGCTCTGTGACTTCTTCTACTTTTGCGTCTCTTGGTAGTACTCCCCACATTTCATCACCGGAAGGAGACCCAACCGTAGCGCCAGTCTTGGAAAACTCATTGACAAATACTTCAAGAGCTTTTTCCACTGCACCATCAGCAATTTCGCGACCATACTTATTGTTAAATTCGTACAGACCAGATAAATCCCCTGCTATGATTATAGGCCGTATTTTCTGTTCTTTATATTTTTTTAGTTCTTCTCTTATTGTTTGGACACCGGGAACATTATCTAAAATTTTTTCGTAGGGAATGCCAGTATCGTCAAATTTAAGTATTTTTCTTCGGTCTAAAACATTCTCACTTTTATAAACAGCATTGTTTTCTTTTACGACTTCCCCTTCTTTCTTTTGTTGTACTACCCTTAATTTATCTTTCATTAAAACGAAAAATGTTTTATTTTCTTCTTCTATTTTTCTTATTTCATTTGTAAAATCATTGGGTATAATCTTCGCTTCTACTTGTTCTTTTTTTGCATTTTTAATTTTTCTCTCATATTCCTTTTCTATACTTTCTATTTTTTTCTCCGGTTCCTGTAATTCTGCTTTTAATTTTACTATTTTATGAGCAACGTCTTTTTTATCAATACCTTTTAATTTTTCTTTATGTGTTTTTAAAGTTTCTTCATACCTCTCAATTTTGTTTTCACGGTATTTAATTTGACTTTTTAAGTATTCTGCATCGGAAGTTCTATAATTCTTATAATGCTCAATGTATTCTTTTTCTCTTTCTATTTTTTCTAAAATAGTATCTACTTTCTCGGTTATATTTTCTAAGAAAGCTATTTCAGATCGCGCAATAAGCAATTTGTTGTTTTCTTCATTCAACAGAAGTGTTTTTTCAGCCGCAAAACGTCTCGCGGGGTCAGTTATAAGGTCAAGCTTGAGTTCACTGAAATCTAATTCACTAACATCACTTTCGTTTGTATTGTCTGTCCTGACGTTCTGTATTCGTTTTAATTTAGTTTCCAATTTCTGAAATATGAATGGGTCAACGCTATTTTCAATGAGCGGGAAAGTGCTCCTTACATTTGCCCACTTATTACCATAACGCCACAATCTGCCCTCCATCTGTTCAAGGTCAAGCGGATTCCAAGGTAAATGAAGCGTGTATAAATCAGTAGTATTTTCTTGCAAATCAATCCCTTCTTTTATAGTGTCGCTTCCGATTAGAACCTTTATCTGTCCAGCATTAAACCTGTCCCGTATATCATCTATAGCATTATCACTGTTGTTATGAATACCTGAAATAATTTCCACCTCTTCTGGCTTGTATCCCACTTCCTTAATAAGATATTCTTTTACCAACGTGTGATATTCTACGCCCCGTGGCATATAGATAATTTGTCCGGTATTTTGTTTATCTTTCTTGACTTGTTTTATCGCCTCTATTACAAAATGTATTTTTGGGCTTGCTTCGATAAACTCCTTGTAACTTTCAGGCGGTTTCTCACAATACCGGGAAAGAAACGGGCTAAGCGTGATATTCTGCAACTCAGTTATGGCGACAATTGGTCCGCCGGCATCTTTATCGTCAAACAACTCTTCGGCTTGCAACATATACTTTGACTGTAGCTCAGTCGGCCTAATAACTACCGGCTTTCGTGCTTTTTCTGGCCTGATTATACCAAGCTCTTCACCTGTTTTGAAATCATAATATTCGTTTATCAAACGTCTTAATTGTCGTGCATTTTTGAATCTTTCTATAATATCTTCTTGTTGAAGAGTTCTGTCCGCTTTAATAACAAAAGATGTTTTCATATCCATGAATGCCGTCATAAATACATTGACATTTTTAAGTCCACTTTCTTCCATTCGTTTTTTGGCAAGAAGGCTAAGCATAGAATAATATTCCATAGGACTGTTAGTAAATGGTGTGGCAGTCAGAAGAAAAACCCCTCTATTGTTATATTTATTAAGAATGTACTGTGTAGCAAGATAAGTTTTGATACCACGTGCACTTGAGCGACCACCACGAACACTGCTGTATTCATTAGCTTCCCCTTTTTCTATTTTTGCAGAGGTAAATATATTTTTATACCTATGCGCTTCGTCAAGTATTATATGGTCAAACCCCAAGTCCTCAAAATATACTTTATTGGTTGTACCTTTTATAGCAGTACCAACAAGAGTATCTGTGCGAGCCCCTTCTGATGCTGATTGTCTTTTTGTTGAATTTATCCCAGAAATAACATCTTGTAATTTATAAGTCATCTGTTCGTAAGTATCTTGCTTAAACCCTAATTTATTAAGCCCTTCTACTGTGATGATACTAATAGTGCCAGGTTCAATTTTCAATTTAGTTATATCACCTTTGTATTTCGCACCCAAGTTAGACAGGTCATTAATTTTAGCATTTGGGATTGTTTCGCATATTTCTTTTATCCATTTATGATAAACATTTTTCGGCACAGCAAAAAGCGGTTTTTGTATCCAACCCCGAGATAACAATTCATTAGTTGCAATAATGCTTGTAAGCGTTTTGCCAGCACCGACCTCATGAGCAAGACAGCCGAGTCCTTTATTAACCAAAAATCCCGCACCAGTATATTGACAATTCCGTAATTCTAAAGGCTTATTCTTAAAAGTAGAAAATACATTTGATAGTAATGGGACTTTACTATAATCAGGCATAGCAACAGCATTCCTGCATCTATTATATGCTTCCAGTAAAACAACATGTTCTTTTGTTGTTAGTTCCTCTTTAATATATTTGTTAAATAATAGGTTGGCAACACTTCGTCGCCGTCTGCGAACATCAGCATTACGTACAGGGTCACGTCCAAGAACAGGCCTATTTTCAATATACTGTAAAACTTCCCATTCAGAAGAATTGAGAAAAGCATCATCAGACAAAAATTCTAAATAATGTTTAAACTTATCTTCTAATGTTTGGTTATCAGAAAACGCTATTTCTTTTGCTAATACATCTATCGGAGATAATTTTAAATCAGCTATTTCAACAGACTTAGGCAATACGGTAAGTAGTTTTTCTTTTTGCCTTATATAAACCGACTCCGACAAAGAACTTGTGTCACTTTCCAATTCGTCTAATTTTTCATATATATTGCCTTGACAATAATTAAAGTCATTGTAGTATTTACCATTATAATAATTGAGTTGTTTATCATAATCTTTTCTGTCTGTTAGTGAATTAAGCCATTTTGAATCAATTTCCCCGGTGGCAGTTGTATGTAACCATAATTCTAATTCTTTTTTTGAAATATCATTATTTTTAACAGGAATTATCTTATCTTGCTTTTGGTTAATAATAAGCGTAGTCCCGATTTTTTTCTTTTCTTTAGGTTCAGTGGTTGTTTTTGTTGGTGTTAAGACTTCCAATGTATCTATTTTGACCTTTTTGTCAATATATTTTAAAAGTTTATCTTCATCTGCTTTTTCAGTCTCATAATTCAAAATATCATTTATATTGCCTTCAACATATTTTTCCAAACCAAAACGCCCTTTCCTTTCTTTTTCCAAACCAACAATTTTATTAGGATTAGAGACAAAATATGAATCATTATTTATAGATTCTAAACGATTTTTTATTATTTCTATATCTTTTGTAGAATTTTTCTTAAATATAACGATATCAGTACCAATATCAGTTGTAGGAAAGATTGCATTTGGAAGTCGGTGAGCGTCCAATAAAAACCCTAATTTTGAAATTTCTTCTTTTGCATAATTATTCTTTTTCCTTAAAAATCCGGACGGCATAACAAAAACTACAATTCCGTCTTCTTTTACAAGCTCAAGCGACCGCTTTAAGAAGTATTGGTCATATTCATGAATAGAGGGTTCTTCACCAAGACCCTTATACCTGCCTCTGTGGTCCCCATATGGCGGATTCCCGATGACAAGGTCATAGCTGTTAGTAAATTTATGCTGAATTTTAGTACCCCTTTCATCCATGAAGATAGATTCAAAAGGTTCATTAAATATTTTTACCGAACAACCATCGTTTTCAGTAAGTAACGCATGTGCTATTTTAGATGATATAGGACTGACTTCATAACCCGTAATAATTGTATCCATATTAAAGTCACGACCATAAAGAAATGCGCCCTTACCTATTGAAGGTTCAAGAATATTCAACGGTTCTTTCATATCTACATAATTATCAATTATCTGCCATATTTTCTCTATAACGGGTATAGGTGTGTAATATTCGTCAAGCAATCCTCTGCCTTCCGCACCCTGTTTTTCAAGACCGCCTGAACCGGTATACTGCATAAGAATATTTTTCTCATCTTCAGTAAATGTATTTTTTAATTTTATTAGTTCTTCAATTTGCTCATTAGTAAGATGCTGATTTTTCTGTTCTACTGTCTTTTTTTCAACGACTTCTTCTTTATTTTGGTATTTGTCAAAATCTTCAAAAATATCATATTGATATTTAACTTGTTTTTCGGCAACCGCTTCCGTTCGCGGATGATAACCGCCACTTTTATATGACTTATATGCGAGGCCTTCACCCTTTTTATAAATATTAATATAATCCAACATCTCTATATCAGTAAGATTTGCGTCGTTCTTCATATTTTTGATTTTATCAATAGATAATTCATAATTAGAGCATACTATAAAACTGGCTGCATTTGAAAGAATGGCCGTTTTGTGAAGATGTGTGTTGGATATAGAATCTTCACTACCACCCAATGCCTGTAAGGAAATAATCTCATTTCTTGAATTAAGAAATAAAGCAAAAGCCATGGGAGTATCTTTATTAAAAATAGGTTTAACAATATCATAAACATCTTGAGGTTTTTCTATTTGCCCTTCATACAAAATACTTGATATTTTATTAACAGAGATTTCCAATTGGGGAAACCTATTAAACTCTAAAGATTCTTTTTGGGGGATAAGAAAATGAGAAAAATTAGCAGCACTATCCATACACATACATTCTTTATCGCCTATGGTAATATGATAGAGAACCTCTACTCCCAGCATCTCACCAACCTTCATCAGTCGTTTGGTAAGTTTAATATCATCTTCTGAAAAAGTCGGGTCTCCGGAAGGATGGTTATGAACAAAGATAATCTTTTTGGCATTTAAAAAGAGGGGGGATTTAAAAACTTCCCGAGGATGGACAAGGGCAGAATTGAGGGTTCCGATAGAAACCACCTCTGTGCCAAGTATTTTATTCTCTTTATCAAGAGATAGGGTCACAAGTCTTTCTCTATCGGTATTTCGTAGTTCAGAAAAAAGAATCCCCACATCATCCGGGCTAGCGATATGTGTGGCATTGCATTGTACAAAACCCGTTTCTTTTAAAGTAAGATGAATACTGGATTTCGATTTATACATTATTTATATTCCCTCGATAAAAACACAAAGGCAGCATATTCTTTAAAGAATATATTATGTGGGTTTGTGATATGAGTTTTTAAATATGTTTTTATAAGATATGATATTTTCATCGCACGTTTGATTATAATGTATTTATTGTAGCATAAAAACCTGTGCAAGTCAATAAATATTATATTCTATTGTTCTGGTGTTCTACTGTTCTGTTGTTTTTCAATTACTGCTCGGTTTTGAACAGCTGGTTCTTGATATTTTGTCTCTTTAGATAAGTTTGCCCTTATATTATTCCATAGTCGCTCTTCGGCAGCGATTGTGTCCTGTAGGGTATATGACTCGCTTAATGTGTCTCTTGCATGGGTTTTTATATCTGCAAGTTCTTTCAAATACTCCTTATCATCTGTGAATATTTTTATATCATCTCTCGCCCTGGTAATGTTTACATATTGGTTTCTCATGTCGTTTAGGGTAGGGACCGCAGTGTCCGATTCAACTACAACTCTATTATATGTTTGTCCTTGTGCCTTGTATGTTGTTAAGGCATACCCATAATCAATGTTTTTGTATTTATCCGTGTCTATTGTGATTTTTCTTTTGTCCTCTAATTCAATTTTGAGATATCTTTCATCCAATCCGATTATCTTTCCTCTTTCACCGTTCCGGATGTCGTATTCTTTATAGTCATTTTTGCAAAAAGTAATGACGTCGTTTTTTGCTAATTTAAGTTCTCTTTCATGCTCTATGCCATCGCTGTCGCGTCTCACCATTTTATAAGATTTACTTTCACTGTTGTTTAATTTACCCTGACTCGTTAATTCAAACCTTATCCGGAGATTTATTTCGTCTTTCGCCGCTGTTGTCCCTGTTATTATAAGAGTATCAGAATTATAAAGCTCTGCAATCTTTTGCCGTCTGTCCTGACTGTCTGAAACTTCCACTATGTCGCCCCTCATGTCTAAAATATCCAAACTTTTACTCATCTGTCCAGTACGGGCATTTTCAACAGCTTCCTTCAATTCTTTATCTCTTTGACGAAAGTTTTCAGTTAAGTTTATTAAATCTCCTGCTTGTCCCGAATCGTTTACCAACCGCTCAAATACCTTACCTGCAGAAATAGATTCTAATTGGTTACAGTCACCGACTAAAATGACTTTATCGTTATTCTTATTAGCAATCTTAAATAATTGGGCAGCTGACCGGCTGTCAAGCATGCTTGCTTCGTCAATAACAATAACCCTATTCTTTTTATGTTCCTTTTGTAAAAGAAATGAACTAACTGTAGTAGATTTTATTCCTGTTTCTTCTTTAAGGTTCTTCGCGGCTACTCCTTGCATTGCCAAGCCGATGACTTCTATGCCCCTTTCTTTGTAAAAATCGGCAGTTGTCTTCAATGCCGTTGTCTTGCCGGCTCCAGCGTCACCTTGAACAATAGTCAAGCGTGTGTTTGATGTAATCATCTTTTGTACTGCAAGTGATTGAAGTTCTGATAATGTTCTTAACCCTGCTTTCAGTTTTTCTTTACGTTGACCTTCGATTATCTGTGATGTCTGCTCCGGTGTGTATCTTTCCCAATTGGATAGCTTAAGCCCTGTCTCGCTCATATATTCTCTTTCGGCTTTCATCATTTCCCAGGATGTGTACCTTTCATCTTCAAGTTGTATGATATGCCCTATCTGGACTTGATGTTGTAGTCTGTTTGTTGCCTCTTTGTAAGTTATGTCTTCGAACTGACCACCCCGCATGAGTTCGGTTAGATATTCGGTTATAACTGCCTGTTTTGAAACAGTAGCACTTTTTTCTGTGGCACGGCGAATCGCCAGTTGCCATTTTTCAAGGTCTGTTGTGTTGTTTCTGTATCCATTACGTTCTTGATATGCCTCTATGGACCATTCAGCTTTTGTGGCCCAGACCGTCCGTTCTTTCCCTACTTGTTCCCTGTTTTGATTTTCGTTTTCCTTATTAGTCCTGGCTAATCTCTGTTGCCAGTTTGTTATAATATCATCTTTATTTACCGTAGGTTCTTTTTCTTTTCGGGTCTTCCGCCAGGCATCCATATCTAACTTTCCGTTCGCTTCGGCTTCAAGTATCTGTTTCCGGCGGGTTGAAAATTCCACTTCAGCAGTTAAAGATACTTTATCTAATCGCCACTCGCCATTTTTGGTATATGTTATATTGTAGCCCTTTGCTTTTAACCGGTTAGCAAGGTTAGTTCTATAAACTGCACCCCATAATTTATTGAAGTCTCTGTTTAGTATTTCACGGCTCCATAACCCCATTATTTTATCTTTATGTTTTGTTAAGTTCATTACTACAACGTGGGTATGCAGGTGGGGGTCGTGTTCTCGGCTGAAGCCATCACGGGCTGTTACATAAATCATTTTTCCGGTATGCCAGCTTGTTCGTGAAGTTGGTCTGGCAACACTATGGTTCTCTTCAATCTCCTTCATTGTATCTAAGACCGCTTGGTCATGTTCTTGAATTATTAAAGGATCTTTGTCTGAAACAAGCCCAGCGATACTAACACTCTTCGGGGCCGAAAAGGTAAGGTCAATTCCTGTGACTTTGTGCTTCTTGCTTTGTTGGTTTCCTGATGAGTCTCTGCCGTGCAATAGGTTTCGAAACGTCGCTTCATTTATTTGTTGACCTGCCTCTAACCCCATATCTTCACAAAGCTTGCCATGAACCTTGACATACTCAAGCGATTCTTCTCGCTCAGGGTGAAAGCCGGCTCTTATAATTTGTTTTTCATCTTCTGTTGCCTGCTTGAAGTAATAGTTTTCCTGCCCGCTGTGATAAGCGGCTATTGATTCAGGATTGCCTGTTAATTTCATTGCTGTTAGCATATTATGTTCATTTCATTGTATAGCGTATTTGGCATCTACACAGTTGTGTCTTGGTGCATACTTTAAAAGGCTTTAAAAAAAACAGATAAGGAGTATTTTATAAATAGTGTTTTACAATTCTACACCTGCTGATTTTATGTTATTTATCAATACTAAATCTTATTTAACTGATGCCAGTTTAAGTTCTCCGTTTAATTGTTTCAGTGCTTTTTCAAAGGATACTCTTTGTTTTTTAAGAGGTGCTATTTCTTTATTTAATATATCCTCTTTTTCTTTAACCACATTATATTTTTTTTGAATTTGTGCTGCAAGGTCTGCTGTTCCTTTGTGTGAAAATTTAACGC